>DASWJF010000221.1:0-17978 GCA_036397275.1 Actinomycetota bacterium | reverse complement strand
GGCGAAGAAGATCAACTGGACGTTCGGGCTGCTCTGTTCGAAGAGCTTCACGTACGAGGGCCTGATGGTCGAGATCGCGCAGAAGGAGCTCGGCCTCGCGCTCAAGGACATCGTCCGCGTGAACGTCAAGGGCAAGCTCCTGTTCTACACGAAGGACGGCGAGGAGCTCACGTACTCGCTGAAGAAGGCCCACGCGTTCACCAGGTCAGGGTGCCTGCTCTGTCCCGACTTCGCCGCCGAACACGCCGACATCTCCTTCGGAGGCCTGGGCCAGAACGACGGATGGACACTCACGGTCATCCGCACCGACAAGGGCGAGGACGTCTGGAACCGGGCCGTGGCCGACCGTGTCGTCGAGTGGCGGCCCGGCTCGGAGGACCCCGCCGCCATCGAGCTCATGGCCAAGCTCGCCGCCAAGTCGCGGGAGCGCTGGCCGAGGGAGGAGTTGCCCGAGTCCCACCGCCTCCCGGGCCTGTTGCCCGACGGCGAGGTGCCGGCCGCCGCCGAAGCCTGAACCGGCTCGGTCGGCGGGTTTCGTGGGCCGCTGGCTAACCCGCCTGTGGCCAGGCCGCCACGACGGGGTGGTCCTTGTCGGCTGGGCCAACCTGCGCCGCGCCGCCGGGCGAGCCCAGACCGGTCACGGCATCGCCGAACCACTCGGCGTTGATCGGCGTGAACTGCTTCCACTCGGCCGGGACGTCGTCCTCGTAGAAGATGGCCGTCACCGGGCACACCGGCTCGCAGGCCCCGCAGTCCACGCACTCGTCGGGGTGGATGTACAGCATCCGTGGGCCCTCGTAGATGCAGTCGACCGGGCACTCGTCCACGCAGGCCCGGTCCTTGACGTCGATGCAGGACTCACAGATCGTGTACGTCATCGCATTTCCCCTTTTTCCACCGTGCGCACCTTGCAAATCCTAGTCTACGACGCTCGTCCGCGGCGGCAAGTGGGTCAGGACCCCACGGCCGGGCGGGGCGCCAGGGCGAACAGGGTCCCCAGGACCGAGGACAGGGGGTCCTTGATGGGGACGGGGTAGACGATGGGCAGGTCGGCGCCGGCCTCCCGGAACGCGTTCAGCCCGGCCAGGGCCTGGGGCGCGTCCCCCAGCACGCACACCCGCCTGACCAGAGCCTCCGGCACGGCCTCCGGCTTCCCCGCGGCATGAGCCTCCGCGGCCGTTCGGGCCTCATCCCCCAGGCCCACCGCCTCGAACTGGCGCCGGTACGCGGGGTAGGACGCGTACTGGGCGGCCGCGGCCCGCAGGGCGGCCATGGTCGGCTCCGGCTCCTGCCCCACGCAGGCACGGACGTAGACGGCGACCGCGACCGACGCCGGATCGCGCCCGGCGGCCTCGGCGCCCTCGCGGATGCGGGCGCGGGCGAACCCGACCCGTTCGGGCGGGCACCAGTTCAGCAGCGCGCCGTCCGCGATCTCGCCGGCTAGGCGCATCGCGTTCGGGTTCAGGGCGGCGATCCAGATCGGTACGGGCTTCGGGCCGGGGTTCAGCACCAGGCGGAATCGCTCGCCCTCCGGCGTCTCGACCCTCTCCCCCGCCAGCGCGGCCCTGGCGAACCCCACGAACCGCCGGAGGCGGTCGAGCGCGCCCGGGCCGACGGGTCCGGTCCCCAGGCCCAGGATCATCCGACCGCCCGACAGCTCGTGGACCGTGGCCGCGGCCATGGCCGTGGTGGACGCGCGCCGGGCTACCGTCGTCACGATCCCCGTGGCCAGCCGGAGCGACTCCGTGTGGCCGGCCATCGCCGCGAGGGTGGAGAACGCCTCGCGCCCCACGCTCTCCGGCAGGAACAGACCCTCGTACCCGGTCTGCTCGGCCGTCTGCACGATCTCGACCAGGTCCGGCCAGGGCAGCGGGTCGCGGATGGCGAACCCCGCCCGCGCGCCGGGATGCCCTTCGCTCACGGCCATCTATCGCCGCTGACGACGGCGGAACCGGCCGATCCAGATGAACGGGACGAACAGGAAGACCACGCCGAAGAGCCTCGGCGCGGCCACCAGTCCCAGGAGCGCGAGCACCGCGCAGGCGCCGACCCACACCAGCGGGCTCCCCCACAAGGGCCGGGCGGACCGTTCCGCCTCGGCGCCCTCCTCGAAGGCCCGCACGCCGGGGTTCCCCGACACGGTGAGGAACACGGCCACGCCGGCGGCGAGGAACGCGAACGGCACGAGGATGAGCACGAGGGTCTTCGCGTCCACGGCTCAAGCGTAGCGCCCCGGGCCCTCAGAGGGTGAGGTCGCTACGCCGTCGGCAGGAGGTCCGTGCGGAACCGAATGCCCTCCCGCTCGCATTCCGCGACGAACGCTTGAGCGTCGAAGGCCGTCTCGGGCGGGTGCACGCCCGGCGGGACCCGGCCCTCGGCCATCCACCGCACCGCGATCGTGATCGGAAGCGCCGTCCCGAACGCGCCGGCGCCGATCCCCTCCGGCGTCGGCAAGAACTCGGCCAGGGCCCGGTGCGTGGCGGGCTTCCCGTCCTTCTCCCCGGCCACCCGAACGTCGAGGAACTCGACGTCTCGGGGCGGTCCCTGCGGCTCCGGAAGCTTCGCCAGCACGGCGGCGAGCACCTCGCGGGGCACGGCCGGCCCGCTTCGGGTGGTGACCGGCTCGGATTCCGCAAGGCCCACCTCCACCAGGAAGGCGAACCCCTCGTGCACCGCCCGGGGCAGGGCCAGGCGCCACCGCACGTCGCGGACGCCGGGGATGCTCGAAGGTAGCGTGGCCGCCTCCGAATGCAGCGTGTACATGGCCGGGAGCGTCCCGAGCGGATCGGGGAAGTCCCACTCGATCACGCCCGAGCCCGCAGGCACCTCCTTCATCACGCCGTCCTCGAACACCATCGCCGGCATGGTGAACTCGTCCAGGACCGTGTCAACCGAGTACGGCACGCCGAAGCCGGCCTCGCCCGTCTCGATGGCCCCGTCCACGAGGTCGACCGACACCGCCCGGTCGAGCCGGTCGGCCCCCAGCCTTGCCAGGACGTTCGTGAGGCCGGGCGCCGACCCGATGCCCAGCACCGCGGACAGGCCGGCCTCCCGGAACCGGTCGTGGAGCTCGAGCTGCCTCAGCGTAGTGTGGAACAGCCCTCCCAGGTCCGCGTAGTGACAGCCGGCGAAGAGCGCCGCCTCCATCACCGGGAGGTTCAGCCGGTACGGCAGGCATGCCGCGACGGCTCTGACCTCCTTCAGGATGACGGCGAGCTCGCCCGACGTCGCGTCGAAGCCCCGGCCCTCCCCCTCGCCGATCTCGCGCACGACCGACCGGGCCCGTTCCTCGTCGGCGTCCAGGACCAACAGGTCGACCAAGGCCGGGTGGCGCGCCAGCAGCCGGGCGGCGGCGCCCCCCATGGCGCCCGCCCCCAGGACGGCGATGGGCGTTCCCACCCGCGCGCCCGTCTACAGGGGCACGTGGGAGAGGACCATGATCCGCGGCTCGGTCATCTCCTCCATCGCGAACCGCAGACCCTCCCGGCCGAACCCGGAGTCCTTCGACCCGCCGTACGGCATCTGGTCCGCGCGGAACGCCGACTGGTCGTTCACGATCACGCCCCCGACCTCGATGGCGCGATGGGCCTGGAACGCGCGGTCGATGTCGCGGGTGAACACCCCGGCCTGGAGGCCGTAGCGCGAGTTGTTCACCTCGGCCACGGCCTCCTCGAAGGTCTGGTACGGGCCGACCGTCGTGACCGGCCCGAAGATCTCCTCGCACCGGACCTTCATCTCCGGCGTCGTCTTGGCCAGGACCGTCGGCACGTAGAACGGGTCGTCCCGCCGGCCCCCGGTCAGGACCTCCGCCCCCTGCTCCACCGCCTCGTCCACCCACTGCGCGATCCGCTCCAGCGACCCGGCATCGATCAACGGCCCCACGTCGACGGATGGGTCTGTGGGGTCCCCGTACTTCAGGCTCTCGACCTCTTTCACCAGGCGGGCGCAGAAGTCGTCGTAGACCTCCGACTGCACCAGGACCCGCTGCACGCTGATGCAGCTCTGCCCGGCCTGGTAGTACCCGCCGAACGCGATGCGCTGCGCGGCCAGGTCGAGGTCGGCGTCGGAGTGCACGATGACGCCGGCGTTGCCACCGAGCTCTAGGGTCACCCGCTTCTTCGGGTCCAGGCCCTTCAGGTACCAGCCCACCTCCGCCGACCCGGTGAACGAGATCTTCCGGTACCGGTCGTCCCGGGCCATCTGATCGGCCACGCTCGAAGCCACCGGAAGCACCTGGTACATCCCCTTCGGCAGGTCCGTCTCGGCGGAGAACTCGGCCAGGCGGAGGGCGCCGAGGGGCGTGGCCCGGGCCGGCTTCACGACGATCGGCGCGCCGACGGCCAGCGCGGGGGCCACCTTGTGGGCCACCAGGTTCAGGGGGAAGTTGAACGGCGTGATCCCGAAGACCGGCCCGAACGGGAACCGGCGAATGATGCCCAGCCGGGACCCCAAAGAGGCCTCGGTATCGAGGCGCATCACCTCGTCCACGCCGTGTCGCAGGACCTCGGACGCCCACCGGAACGTCGATACGGCGCGCGTCGCCTCCACCTTGGCCCACTTGAGCGGCTTGCCGCCCTCCCGGGCGATCAGGGCCGCGTTCTCGTCCACGGTCTCGGCCAGTCGCCGCGAGATGTGGTCGAGGGCGTCGGCACGCGCGTGCACGGGCAGGAACCGGCTCTCGCCAAAGGTCTCCGAGGCGACGCTCGCGGCCTCCTCGACGTCGGCGTCCGTGGGGACCCCGACCTCGGCGACCACGGCGCCGTCGTAGGGGCTCCTCACCTCGAAGGTCCCCTGACCCGTTCGCCAGTCGCCGTTCACCAGGAACGGTCTGGTTGTCATCACCCCATCACCCCGCAGATTTCAGTCGATGGCAGCCATCACGTGCTTGATCTGCGTGTAGTCCTCCAGCGAGTACATGGACATGTCCTTGCCGTACCCGCTCTGCTTGTAGCCGCCGTGCGGCATCTCGGACGTGAGCCCGAAGTGGGTGTTGATCCACACCGCGCCGAACTGGAGCTTGCGCGCGGCGTTCAGCGCCCGACCGATGTCGCGGGTCCACACCGATGAGGCGAGCCCGTACACCACGTCGTTGGCCCAGGCGATGGCCTGGTCGTCGTCCTTGAACCGCTGGATGGTGACGACGGGCCCGAACACCTCCTTCTGGATGATCTCGTCCTTCTGGTCGACGTCCGCCACGATCGTGGGCTTGTAGAAGTACCCGGCGCCGGCCATGGCCTCGCCGCCGGTCACCACGTTCGCACCCTTCTCCCTGGCTCGCTCCACGAACCCGGCGACGCTCTTGCGCTGGGTGTCCGAGACGAGCGGCCCCATCTCGGTCTCCTCCTTCTGCGTGTCGCCCACCACGATGGACTCCACGATCGGAACGAGCTCGGACAGCACGTCGTCGTAGATCCTCGGGCCGGCCACGATCCGGGTGGCTGCCGTGCAGTCCTGCCCCGAGTTCGTGTACCCGGCGAACTTCAGCATCTCGACCAGCTTCGAGACGTCCGCGTCGTCGAATACCACGACCGGCGCCTTGCCGCCGAGCTCCAGGTGGACCCGCTTCACCGTGTCGGCGGCCTCCTTGGCCACGAGCTTTCCGGTGGCCGTGTCGCCGGTGATGGACACGAGGCTCACGCCGGGATGACGGGTCAGGGCGGCCCCCACCACCGAGCCTCGCCCGGTGATCACGCTGATCACCCCGGGCGGGAAGATGTCGGCTGAGAGCTTGGCCAGGCGGAGCGTCGTCTGGGGTGTGAGCTCCGCCGGCTTCAGGATCGAGACGTTGCCCGCGGCGAGGGCCGGGGCGACCTTCCAGATCGCCATCATCAGCGGGTAGTTCCACGGGCAGATGCCCGCCGTCACGCCGAGCGGCTCGCGGCGGATCCAGCTAGTGAACCCGCGCTCGTACTCGCCGGTGTTCTTGCCCTCCATGTTCCGGGCGGCGCCGGCGAAGTACCGCAGGTTGTCCACGATGAACGGGATGTCGGCAGCCGAGACCGCGATGGGCTTGCCGACGTCCTCCGACTCGAGCCGGGCCAGGTTGTCGGCATCGGCCTCCATCGCATCCGCGAGCTTCAGCATCATCGCGCTCCGCTCCTTGGGCGGGGTGTCGAACCAGACCTCGTCGTAGGCCTTCCTCGCGCCCTTCACGGCCCGGTCGACGTCCTCCTCGGTCCCCACCGCGACGTCGGCGACCGGTTCGCCCGTGGCCGGGTCGATGTCGTGCTCGGTCTCGCCGGCGGCCGGGTCCACCCACTTCCCCCCGATGAACAGCTTCCAGGTCTTCAACGCGGTGGCCATGCAGCCCTCCTTCGACGGACCCCGGGGCGGGGTCGAACTCGCTGGACCCCGCAAGTATGCCCAAACTTCCGGTCCCCGGGCCACTCGACGTGCCCGGCGGGTCCCTTCCCGGGCCAATCGGGGCGGCCTAGGATGGGGCCGACCGACGAGGAGGTGATGGATTGCACCGCTACCTGGTCGTGGCGAACCAGACCCTGAGCGGGGAGCATCTCGTGGCGAAGGTGCACGAGCTGGCCCACGTGGGCCCGTGCAGCTTCTACGTCGTCGTCCCGGTCACGCCGCCCACCGACCACGCCTGGACCGAGGGCGAGATCCGGGCCGTGGCCCAGGGCCGCCTGGACCGGGCCCTGGCCCGGTTCCACGAGGCCGGCGCCGACGCGACCGGCGAGGTGGGCGACGCCAATCCCGTCCTGGCCGTCGAGGACGCCCTCCGGGTTCAGGGGTTCGACGAGATCATCGTGTCGACGCTGCCGCCGGGCGTCTCCCGGTGGCTGAGGCTCGACCTCCCCCATCGGGTCGAGGCGGCCTTCGGCTTGCCGGTGACCCACGTGGTCGGCGAGGCCGAGCCCGCCGTCCCCACCTAACCCCGGCCCCACGCACGACCCGAGAGACCAGCGACGAGAGGACGGAACGTGGACATCCCGCAGGAACGCAAGGTGGTCACCGAGATCCCCGGCCCGAGGTCGCGCGAGTTGTTCGAGCGCCGGAAAGCCGCGATCCCCCCGGGCGTCGCGAACGTCCACGCCATCGTCACCGCCCGCGCGTCCGGGGCGATCATCGAGGACGTCGACGGCAACCGGCTGATCGACTTCGCGGCGGGCATCGCCGTGTTGAACGTGGGCCACACCGCCCCGGAGGTGGTGGCCGCCGCCCAGAAGCAGCTGGAGCTCGACACCCACACGTGCTTCCACGTCACGGCGAGCGAGCCGTACATCGAGCTCGCCGAACGCCTGAACGCGCTCGCCTCCGGCGACTTCGAGAAACGGACGATGTTCGCCAACTCCGGGGCCGAGGGCGTGGAGAACGCCGTGAAGATCGCCCGGTACGCGACGAAGCGGCAGGCCATCGTGACGTTCGACCACGCCTTCCACGGCCGGACGCTCCTCGCGATGTCGCTCACGGCGAAGGTCATGCCGTACAAGCAGGGCATGGGCCCGTTCGCGCCGGAGATCTACCGCCTGCCGTTCGCGTACCCGTACCGCTGGCCGACCGGCCCGGATCGCTGCGCCGAGGAGGCCCTGGCCTACGCGAAGGACGAGATGCACAAACACATCGGCGAGGAGAACATCGCCGCGGTGATCGTCGAGCCCATCCAGGGCGAGGGGGGGTTCGTGATCCCGGCCCCCGGGTTCCTGAAGGGCCTGGCCGACGTCTGCCGGGAGCACGGCATCGTGTTCATCGCCGATGAGATCCAAAGCGGCATGGGCCGGGCCGGCCGGTGGTTCGCCATCGAAGACGAGGGCGTGGTCCCGGACATCGTCATCACGGCCAAGTCCCTGGGCGGCGGCCTGCCCATCTCGGCGGTGACCGGCCGGGCCGACCTCATGGATTCGGTGCACGTGGGCGGCCTGGGCGGCACCTACGGCGGCAACCCGGTGGCCGCCGCGGCCGCCCTCGCAGTGCTGGACAAGATGGAGCGGGAAGGGCTGCTCGAGCGGTCCCGGCGCCTGGGTGAGCGCATCATGGCCAGGCTCCGCGACATGCAGTCCCGGCACCAGCTGATCGGGGACGTCCGGGGCCGGGGCATGATGACGGCCGTCGAGCTCGTAGCGGACCGCGAGACGAAGGAGCCCATCGACGGGCCGACCGGCGCGGGGATCGTCCAGCACTGCCTGAAGAACGGGGTGGTGATCCTGAAGGCGGGGACCTACGACAACGTGATCCGGCTGCTGCCCCCGCTCACGATCGACGAGGGCCTGCTGGACGAGGGCATGGACGTCCTGGAGGAGGCCATCGGGGCCGCGTCGATGTAGCGCCGGCCGGAAGCGGGCGTGCCCGGTTCGGATGGCTCTCGCGGCGGTCAATACCCGGCGCGGCGACGCCGGCCGGCGGTGCGGCCGCCCCCGCCGAGGAGACCGAAGTCGACCGCGATCCCGATGATCAGGATGACCAATCCCCACCCCTTCACACCGTCGAACGCGTTCTGCGCGATCGCGTAGGTGAGGGTAGTCGTCGGCAGCAAGAAGAACCCCAGCGTCGGCCAGAACCAGTCTCCGAAGGCTCGGGCGAGGTAGTCGGTGAACAGCCACAGGATGAGCATCACGAACCGCGGCGTGAGGAGCCCGAAGACGAAGACCAGGCAGCCGATGGCTTCCCCCTCCCCTGGACCCGGCATGCCGCCGGGTCGCGGCATCGTACCGGCTTGCTAACGTCGGCGCATGGCGTCGGGTGAGGGCGAAGCGCGAGGGGGATCGCCTCGGCGACGATCAGCCCTCCGGCAGCTCGCCGTCGACGTCACGCCGCTTCGGCGCTCCCGCGACTTCCGGGTGATCTGGACCGGCCTGCTGGTCTCGGAGGCCGGCTACCAGTTCACCCTCGTCGCGACGTTCATCCAGATCCGGAGGCTGACCGGGTCGGCGGCCGCGGTCGGCGTCATCGGGCTCGTGGGATTGGTCGCGCTCGCTGGCGGCACTCTGCTCGGCAGCACGATCCTCGATTCGCGGGACCGGCGGACGCTGCTTGTGGGCGCCCAGTTCGGCTACATGGCCGCCTCCGGCCTCCTGCTCGCCGGAGCGCTCCACGGGCGGCCGCCCGTGGGCCTGATCTACGGAGCGGTCGCGCTGATCGCCGCCGTCTCGGCCATCGACGGGCCGACCCGCTCGGCCATGACCCCGCGCCTGGTGGGCCGGGACCTGCTCCCCGCCGCCCTCGCCCTGAACCAGGTCATCTGGAACGCGACCGCGCTGGTCGGGCCGGCGGTGGCCGGCATCGTGATCGCCCGGCTCGGCCTGGCCTGGGCGTACGGCATCGATCTCATCACGTACGGGGCCATGCTGGCCGCGGCGCTGTCGATCCCCCCGATGCCGCCGGAGCGGCGCGAGGGGGCGGCGACCGGTTGGGCCGCCGTGCGGGAGGGGTTCGCCTACCTGAAGGGTCGGCGGGTGCTGCGATCGACGTTCGTCATCGACATCATCGCGATGGTCTTCGGGATGCCGCGGGCCCTGTTCCCGTTCCTCGCGGCCTCGCAGTTCCACGGCGGAGACGCGGTCGTCGGGCTGCTGTTCTCCGCGCCCGCGGTGGGCGCGCTGGTGGGCGCGCTGACGGCGGGGTGGGTGGGCCGGATCCGGCACCAGGGGCGGGCCGTCGTCTGGGCGGTGGCCCTGTGGGGAGTGGGCATCGCGGCCTTCGGGTTGGTGGGCGACCGCCTGTGGCTGGCGCTTCTGTTCCTGGCGTTCGCCGGCGCCGCCGATGTGATCTCCGCCGTGTTCCGAAGCACCATCCTCCAACTCTCGGTGCCCGATTCGCTCCGGGGCAGGCTCTCCGGGATCCACATCCTCGTCGTGACGGGCGGGCCTCGCCTGGGAGACCTCGAGGCCGGCCTGGTGGCGGCGGCCTTCACGCCCGCCGTGTCGGTGGTGTCGGGCGGGTTGCTGTGCGTCGTCGGAGCGGCCGCGTTGGCCGCGGTCGTCCCGGAGTTCTGGCGGTATCACGCCGGCGACGAGCCCTGACCTATGCTCCGCCCCATGGGTGGCCCCACCAAGCCCGTCCGGCTGGTGGAGCTCCGTGTGCTGGAGGGACCGAACCTCTACTTCACCCGTCCGGCCGTCAAGGTGACGCTGGCCGTCCCGGGCTGGTTGGGGGCCAAGGGCTCCCGGCTCGCGACGGTCGCCTCTTCGCTGGAACTCCCCCGCGGCGGGAACCCCGGCCTCCCCGGAAGCGGCGAGCGGTGGCGGTTCGTGGCCCGCCTCGCCTCCCACGTCACACGGCGGGTGGCCGAGGCGTCGGACATCCGCCTGGCCGTCCGGGGCCGGACCGGGCCGGAGCCCGACCAGACCGTGGTGGCGTTCCCGTGGCGCCGGCGCGGCTCGGCAGAGGCCCTGGGCCGGGAGGTCGCCGGGCTGATGGACTCGCTCCTTTCCTTTCGGCGCTCCCCTCGCCGGATGATCGCCGAGGCCGCGAAACGCGTCGATGCCGCGGACCCCGGCCCCGAGCCTTCCGTCCCCGACCCGGACATCCCCGTGATCTCGGTGACGGGGACGAATGGCAAGACCACCACGGTCCGACTCCTGGCGCACGTCGTCCGGACCGCGGGTCGGTCCGTCGCCTTTTCCTCCACGGACGGCGTGTACGTGGACGACCGGCTGGTCGAGGCGGGCGACTACTCGGGGTTCGGCGGCGCCGGCATGGCCCTGGACCAGGGTCCCGACGTCGCCGTCTTGGAGACGGCACGGGGCGGGATCCTCCTCCGGGGCATCGGCGTGTTGCACAACGACGTCGCCGTGGTGACGAACGTGTCGGCCGACCACCTCGACCTGCTCGGGATCCACACCCTGGACCAGCTGGCCGAGGTGAAGGCCACGATCACGCGGATCACACGCCCCGGTGGGTGGGACGTCCTGAACGCCGACGATCCGCGCGTGTTGTCGATGCGGAGGGGATCGAGCGGGAGAGTCTGGCTGTTCTCGCTCGACCCCGATCACCCGGCGATCCGCGCGATCCTGGCCGAGCGCGGCCGGGCCATGACCATCCTGGACGGCCGGATGACGATGCTGGAGGGCTCCCGTGCCCGCCCCCTGGTGCGGGTGGAGGACGTCCCGGTCACGATCGCCGGGGTCTCCGGCCACAACGTCCAGAACGCCATGGCCGCCGCCGCCGCGGCGCTCGGGATCGGGCTGCCGGAGCGGGCGGTCGTGCGCGGCCTTCGCACGTTCGTCCTGGATCCGGAGCGGAACCCCGGCCGGGCCAACCTGTTCAGGCTGGACGGCCGGGTGGTGGTGATCGACTACGCCCACAACGAGGCCGGGATGATGGGCCTGACGGAGCTGTGCCACGGCCTGCGCCGCAAGGGTCGAGAGGTATGGCTCGCGTTCTGCACCGCCGGGGACCGGCGGGGGGACATCATCCACGCGTTCGCCTACCGGGCCGCGCGAGGCGCCGATCACGTGGCCATCGCGGAGCTGTCGCGGTACCTGCGCGGCCACGACCCCCAGGAAATCGTGGAAGGCCTCAGGGCCGGGGCTGTCGATGGAGGAGCGACCGACGTGCCGGTCTTCCCCGACGAGGTCCACGCGCTGGCGTGGATGGTGGAGCGGGCGAAGCGAGGCGACGTGGTGGCCGTCACGGCGCTGGGCCAGCGCCCGGAGATCTTCGCCTGGCTCGAGGAGCGAGACGCTGAGCGCCTGGGGCCCGCGGACGTCCGCCGGCTGGTCCGTGCGGTCCGGGCGTCGCGTGTCGACGGGTCCGATCCGGATTAGCGGAACCGCGCATCCGGCTCCTGCCGGAGGGACGAGCCGGTGGCCGGCGATCGCCGGTCTGGTGATGTCCCGTACGGATTCGTCCGCGCTCCGGAACCGTCAACGATCGGCGCGGGTCTCGGCGCACGACACGCACACGACGGCCCACGGTATCGCCTCCAGTCGCTCCCGAGGGATCGGCGCGCCGCACCCGTCGCACACGCCATGAGTGCCGTCGGCCAGCTTGGCAAGGGCGCGCTCGACGTCGCGGAGCTTCGTGGCAAGCGACCTCGCTGCCGACGTACGCGTGATCCGTTCGACGGCCTCGACGGTCCCGTCGCCGATCCGTTTGCCGAAGGAGACGGTCGCCGTCGGGTCCCGAGGAACGTCGGCGAGGCGGCGGATCTCCTCTTCGAGCTCGTCCCGGCTGGCCTCCAGCACGCGTTCGATCTCACGGTCGTCCATGGCTGCGATGCGTTCCCGAAGGCGCTACAGCCCGGTCTCGGGCGCCAGCCGGATGAAGTCGGGATCGCCGCCCACGGCCATGAACTGCCCGTCGCCCTCGGGCGCCTGGAGCACCTTCGGAGCGGCCAGGGACCGCCGGGCCTCGACCTCCTTGAACACCTCGGTCGCGTAGTCCACGCAGAGCACGACGAGGTCGCCGGGCCGGCTTCGATCCAGGGCCCGCCGGGTGGCCTCGATCTCCTCGAGCGCGATCTCGACGCTTCCGGCCCGGGCGCCCTCGCGCATGGCCTGCCGAACGCCGTCCAGGATCAGGGCCGCGGTCTCGCCGCGCTTGCGTCCCCTCGCGTTCCGGTCCTCGCGGATGATGATGTCGTCGAAGAACCGGGCGGCGACCCTCCCCATCTCTCGCATGTCGTCGTCCCGCCGGTCGCCGGCCGTCGCCACCACCGCCAGCCGGAGGTTCGCCGTCCACGACACCTCGCCCGGCCGCCCGCCCGGGTGCTCGCCGGTCATGCGCTCCACGAACTCCCCCAGACTCCGCAGCGCGTGCGGGTTGTGCGCGTAGTCGATCAGCACCCTCACGCCGTCCATGTCGATCAGGTTCAGCCGCCCCGGGGCCTGGTAGATGCTCGTGGTGAAGGTCCGCAGCCCCTGGCGGATGTCGTGGAGGTGCGCTCCCGCGGCGTGGGCGGCGGCCGCGGCGGCCAGGGCGTTCTGGACGTTCATCCTGGCCCGGCCCTCGAACGTGGCGGGCAGCGTGTGGACCCACGCCACCGGCATGGTCCGGCGGGCCTCCCTGATCACGATCATCTCGCCGAGCGGCCCCTTGTCCAGGGCCACCGCCTTGCGGCCCCGGCGGACCCACCGGTCCACGAACTCGTTCTCGCGCATCGTGAACAGGATCACCGAGCCCGAGCAGGCCTTGCGCATCTCGAGCACCAACGGATCGTCGGCGTTCAGGACGGCCCAGCCGTTCTTCGGCACGGCCTCCACGACCACCTGCTTCACCTGGGCGAGCTGCTCGATGGTGTCGATCCCTTTCAGGCCGAGGTGGTCGCCGGCCACGTTCAGCACCACGGCCACGTCGTTCTCCCCGTACCCCAGCCCCTCCCGCAGGATGCCGCCCCGGGCCACCTCGAACACGGCGAAGTCCACGCGCGGGTTCTGGAGCACCATCTGCGCCGACTTCGGGCCGCTCGCGTCGACCCGCTTCACCAGCCGTTCGTCGATGTAGATGCCGTCGGTCGAGGTCAGGCCGACCTTGCGACCCATGCCCCGGAAGATGTGGGCGATCATCCGCACGGTGGTGGTCTTCCCGTTCGTGCCGGTCACCGCGACGGTGGGGATCCTGGCCGGCGTCCCCGGCGGGAACAGCCCGTCGATCACGTGTTTGGCCACGTACTGGGCCTCGCCCTCGGTAGGGTGCGTGTGCATCCGGAACCCCGGCGCCGCGTTCACCTCCACGATGGCGCCGCCGGTCTCGCGCACCGGCTGCGTGATGTCGGGGGCCAGGAAATCGACGCCGGCCACGTCCAGGCCCACCACGCGGGCGGCCTCCTCGGCGATCTCCACGTTGTCCTCGTGGGCGTCCCACGTCCGGTCGATTGAGCTGCCCCCGGTGGACATGTTGCCGGTGGCCACGAGCTTGACGAAGGCCCCTTCCGGCGGGACGTCGTCGACCGTGAAGCCCTGTTTCTTCAGCAGTTCGACGGCCGCCTCGTCCACCTTGATCTTCGTCAGAATCTTCTCGTGGCCGATCCCGCGCCGAGGATCGGCATTCGTCATCTCGACGAGGTCACCGATGGTGTGCGCGCCGTCGCCGGTCACGTGAGCCGGCACGCGCTCCGCAACGGCCACCATGTGCCCCCCGATCACCAGGACCCGGTAGTCGTTGCCGGTGACGTAGCTCTCCACCACCACGTCGCCACGTCGGGCCTCCTTGACCGCTTGCTTGAACCCGCTGCGCACGTCGCGCTCGGTCCGAAGGTCGAGCGAGACCCCTCGGCCGTGGTTCCCGTCGAGCGGCTTCGTGACCACGGGGAACCCGATGCGCTTGGCCGCCGACACGGCCTCGTCGTCCGTGCGGGCCACGTCCCCCCGGGGGACCGGCAGGCCGGCCGCCGATAGGAGTCGCCGGGTCAAGTCCTTGTCGCCCGCGATGTCCACGGCGAGCGACGACGTCTTGGAGGTCATGGTGGCACGGATCCGTTGCTGGTACCGGCCCCACCCCAGCTGCACCAGCGAGGTTTCGTTCAACCGGATCCATGGGATGTCGCGGCTCGCGGCCTCGTCGATGAGGGCCTGGGTGGAGGGGCCGAAGGCCCGCCGCTCCGCGAGGCGGATGAGTTGCTCCAGCTCCGTTCGAAAGTCGAACCCCGGCTCCGGCCTGACCAGGTGGTTGGTCACTCGGACGGCGAGCTCGCCGGCGGCAAGGCCCACCCACTCCTCCCAGTAGCCGAAGATCACGTTGTACCGGCCCGGCGGGCCCGCGCTCCGGGTCTTGCCCCGGTACACGTGGGACCCCGACTCGCGCTGGAGCTCCAGCGCGATGTGCTCGGCCACGTGCCCCAGCCACGTGCCCTCCCGAAGGCGCTCCACGAACCCGCCGGGCTTCCCCAGCGAGCACGCGTGCTCGTGCAGGCCCGGCAGAAGATCGAGGAGCCGGTCGTTGAATCCCTTGAGCGTGTTGGAGGGCCAGTGCTCGAGTGAGCCCAGGTCGACGAGGAGCCGGACGCACGGTTCGTAGGACCAGTAGTTCGGACCCCGGAAGACCCGGGCCTCCAGGACCTTCAGGTCCGGCTTGGCCGATGGCCGCCTGGGGGTCGGTTCGCGCTTCGGGTGATCCTCGTCGTCCCGGGCCCGGGGCCGGGTGGCGCTCATTGCGATGCCTCCCGCTCCTGCCCCCGGACCCCTCCGGGCAGCAGCTTGGGCGCCCGGAGGTCGAACCAGTAGCCCGACGGCAGCGAGTGCAGCACGACGCCCGACATCATGAGCGGCCGATGGCCCTTGCCCTGATGGGCGTCGGTGCGCGCGTGCGAGCCGTCCACGATCGTCACGGCGCCGCGCCCGATGACCTCCATGGTCTGATCGGCGTACACGATGGCCGCGGTGTCCTCGTCGAGACCCACGCCGAGGAGCGAGGGCGAGTGCGCGACGACAGAGAGCAGCCGGCCGATCCGGCCCCGCTGCTCGAAGTGCTGGTCGATCACGATGTGGTCGAGCAACCCGAGGCCGGCCGAGAGCTGGGCCATCCGGTTCTTGGGCGTCGGCCCGGGCCTCCCGAAGGCCATCATGTGCGAGGCCAGGGCGCTCGCTCCGGCGGAGGTTCCCGCGATCACCGCCCCGCGGTCGTGAGCCAGGAACAGTGCCGTCCCCAGCCGGGTTCCCCCCACCGCGGCCGAGAGCCTGAGCTGGTTGCCGCCCGTCAGGAAGATCCCCGTCGCGTCGGCGAGTGCCGCTGCGACCTCCGGGTCGTTCGCCTGCTCCCGGTCCTCCGGCCGCAGCCCCGTGACCTCGCCGACGTCCAACCCCGCGAGCAGCTCCCGATACATCTCCGTGGCGACGTCGCCCAGCGAGGAAGCCGTGGAGATCACCACGACGCGGGCGCCGGCGCCCCCGGCGAACTGGGCGAACCGCGACAGGATGGCCTTGTCGCGCCGCTTGTCCTCGGCCCCGCCGATCAGCATGATCGGGCCGCCGGCGTGAACGGGTTCCCGACGCGGGCCCGAAGCCTCGTCCGCTGTCATGCGAAGAAGTGTAGCCCTCGCGTTGGGTGGATCAGCCGGGACGGACGCTCCGCTCCTGGGACCCGGAGGGCCGAAGGATCAGCCGGTCGTGGGGTTCGACCACGTCCACGATCCCGTCGAGGCCCTCCTCCACGAACAGGTCGAACCCGTCGCCTCGCACCAGCCGGTCTCCGTCCCGCGGTTCGTCGGTGAGGGCGAACTCCGCACCGTCACCGGCTCGGGAGACTCGGACGGTTGCCGCGGGGTTGAACCGCCGAGCCGCCTCGTGCGTCCGCTGGAGGATGTCCGTGGCCCAGGCCGTGAACTCGATCACGCACCGATGCTAGCGGAGCTGCTCCGTCACATCCGGGGCATCCGACCGCCAGTCCCGGCCGTCGGTGGAGTCGTGACCGAACGCCACGGCCGCGAACCACAGGGCGACCAGGCCGACGGCCAGGAGGTACCCCAGCCAGCCCAAGGCGCTCACCTTCCCTCGACGGGGCGGCCCAGCAGCCGGAAGCCCGCCGACACGATCCGAAGCCCCCAAGCCAGCCGCCCCCCGGAAGCCGGGCTCCTGCTCATACGGGGGACCCGGGGGCGCCTCCAAGCCACCCTGGCGTCTCGGTGAAGCTGCTCGATCCTTGCCCGGACCATCTCCGGTGAGTAGATCGGATACATGCCCCACCTCCTGGTCATCCGGCTGTAACCCGTGTATGCTGAGTAACCGGGTACGAACAGTACATTGGTTTCAGTAACTAGTCAACCCTGAAACGATGGTTTGCCATCCGAACCAGCGCCGGCGTATTCGAGTCCTAGAACGCTGGAGCAGAGGGGAACGTGAGTTGAACTCAGGGGAGAGGCGGCGAGACGTCGATACCTCGCCCCCAGCGCCGGGCGATCTGGAGCTCCTCAGGAGCTTCCTGTCCCTTCACGACCACCAGGGTCTCGACGAGATGAGCCTGCCCCCCTCCCACCCGTCACTTCGTGAGTTCTTCGTCGAGCGGGGCCTCCTCCGGCCCGACGAGCCCGCCGCCCATGGCGACCTCGAGGCGGCGTTCCGGCTCCATCAGGCCCTGCACCGGAAGGTTCTCGCCAACTCGGGCACCTCGCTCTCCGCGGAGGATGCCGCGGCCATCGACGACGTCGCTCGCGCAGCCGGGCTGGAGCTGCGGTTCGAAGCGATGGGACCACCCCGGATCGAGCCGACGGCATCTGGTGTCCTCGGTGCGTTGGGCCGGATCCTGGCCATCGCCTTCCTGGCCCAACTCGACGGGTCGTGGGCCCACCTCAAGGAGTGCGGCGACGAGACCTGCACCTCGGTGTTCTACGACCGATCGAAGAACCACTCTGGCAAGTGGTGCTCCATGCAGTCCTGCGGGAACCGGAACAAGGTCCGGGTCTGGCGGGCCCGGCAGAGGACCCGTGGCCCGGGGGCTTGAGTTCCGGCTCCTCGGAGCAGGGGGCGAGCCCGTCGACCTGTGGCGGACGCTGAACTCGCACGGCTTCGTGGACCTGCCGCCCATGCGGCTGGACGAGGAGTCCCGCGCGCTGGAGGTGACGCTGCCTCTCGACGGCACCAGCCCCCTCACCGTTCGCATCTCCGAGGGTCGCCGCGGATACGGAGCCGTCACGGTGCACGGGCCCTCGCCCGGTCCGAGGGGTTCGGACGGCCTGCTCTCGGCGGTCCGGAACGTCCTTCGGCTCGACGCCGACCTGTCGCCGTTCTACGTCTTGGCCGAACGCGACCCCGACCTGGCCTGGGCAGTGACCGGGGCCGGCCGCATGGTCCGAAGCCCCACCGTGTTCGAGGACGTGGTGAAGACCATCTGCACGACGAACTGCGCGTGGTCGGCCACCCGGCGCATGGTCGACGCCATGGTCGAGCACCTCGGCCGGCCGGCACCCGGCGCGCCGGGATCCGGCCCGCTCGGCCGGGCCTTCCCCACCCCCGCGGCCATGGCGGAGGCCGGCGAGGGCTTCTATCGCGACGTGGCCCGGGCGGGGTACCGAAGCGCGTATCTCGTCTCCCTTGCCCGCGCGACCGCGGAGGGCCAGCTCGACCTGGAGGTCCGGGGGCGCGCCCCGCCCCCGG
>DASWJF010000220.1:0-8904 GCA_036397275.1 Actinomycetota bacterium | reverse complement strand
CGTCGACGTCAAGTACTCGCCGGTCAAGTACGACTCCCTGTCGACGGGCAGCGCCGACTCGACCCTTCGGATGCTCGACCACTGGGACATCACGCAGCCCGCGCTGGTGTTCCCCACCGACTCCATCATCGACTTCGACCTTGCCCCGATGTTCCGGGCTCACGTGGAGCGCGGCGCCGTGGCGACGATCGCGGCCATGGTGCGGGAGCCGGACGAAGTGGCGGAGAAGTACGGTGTGATGCTCACCGACGATGACGGGCGCGTCACCGAGTTCGTGGAGAAGCCAACCCTGGCCGACCTGCGAGAGCACTTCCAAGCCCCCGACGACGAAGCCTTCAAGAAGCTCCCCCTCCGGACCAACGCCGGCTTCTACCTGATCGAGACGAGAGCGCTCCGCGAGCTGGCCGGCGAGCCGACCATCGCGGAGCTTCGCCGGACGCGGCTCGACTTCGGTAAGGACCTGTTGCCCTGGTTGGTGGGGAACGGCTATCCGGTGTATTCGCACCCCGTGCGAAGGATCGGGGACCTCGGCAACGTGGAAGACTTCGTGGAGACCATGGTCGACGTCCTCCAGGGGAACTTCGAGGCGGTGGACCGGCTGCTTGGACCGCCCTTCGACCCCGAACAGCACGTGTGGATCGCGCCGGAGACCCTGGCCATGCGCGACTCCACGAGCGGGATGACCCTGGCCGAGAAGATCGCCGAGAAGATGGTGACGATCGGGCCTGCGGTGCGGATCGGACGGTTCTGCGAGATCCATCCCGGGGTCACCATCACCGACTCGAACCTCGACGACGACATCGAGGTGCACCGGGACGCCACCATCGAGCGCTCCCAGATCCGGGACGGGGCCATCGTCGGCCCGGCGGCTCGCCTACACGGGGTGGTGGTGGGCTCGATGTCCGAGATCCGGTCGGAGCCCTACAACCGTACCGAGATCGAGGGGTACGTGGCCCTCGGGGACGAGGTCGTCGTGTACGCGGGGGTGCGCCTCGCGGAGCACATCTCGATCTATCCGCGCCTGAAGGTC
This sequence comes from Actinomycetota bacterium, assembly GCA_036397275.1. GTDB lineage: Bacteria > Actinomycetota > UBA4738 > UBA4738 > HRBIN12 > AC-69. The sequence continues at coordinate 7,874 of DASWJF010000220.1, read as the reverse complement.
CCCTCAGGGATCAAGGTGCCACCGGGCACGGAGATGACCGGACCCGCCGACGTGCTCCGGTACCTGTAGATGCGGTTCGGTCTCGCCCTGCCCCACTACGACTTCTCGCTGCCCGGCGGGGGGCCGGTGTCGTTCGCCCGAGTGGCGGAGTTCGCCCGGACGGCGGAGCGACTGGGGTTCGACTCGGTGTGGGTCTCCGATCACTTCTTCCTGTCGCTCGCCAAGTACGGGGGCCCGCCGGACCGCCAGGGCTCGCTGGAGCCGATGACCACCCTGGCCGGCCTTGCCGCGATCACAGAAAGGGTGCGCCTCGGGACGCTCGTGCTCTGCGCGCCGTTCCGACACCCGGCCATCGTGGCCAAGGCGGCGACGGCGATCGACCTGGTCTCCGGGGGCCGGTTCGAGCTGGGCGTCGGGGCGGGGTGGTTCCAGGACGAGTTCCGCGCATTCGGCTACGGGTTCGGCGCGGTGGGAGAGCGGTTCTCGGTCCTCGAGGAGACCCTCGAGGTGCTCGGGCTTCTCCTGCCCGGCGGCCCGACCACCTTCCGGGGCAAGCATTTCCGGCTGGACGAGGCGTACAACCGTCCTCTCCCGGTCCAGCAGCCCCGCCCGCCGATCTGGCTGGGGGCGAAGGGAGGAGACCGGTCGCTCCGCGTGGCCGCGCGGCATGCGGACGGCTGGAACACGGTGTGGCGGTGGGCTCCGGAGGGGTACGCGGAGCGGGTGACGCGGGCCCGGGAGATCTGCGAGGAGGAGGGCCGGGACCCGTCCACGCTCCGGTTGTCGGTCGGGCTGTACACGCTGGTGGGGGAGAGCCCGGAGGATCTCGCGGCCCGGTTCCGCGCCCAGAAGCGGTGGATGCCCGGCGGCGCGCTCGACGGCGAGCCGCTCGACGCCTTCATGCTCGACACGCTGACCGGCACCCCCGGGCAGGTGCTGGACCGGCTGGCCTCGTTCTCCGGACTCGGGGTGGAGGAGGTGATCGTGGCCCCGGCCGCGCTGCCGTTCGCCGTCCCCGACCCGGCGATCGTCGAACTGTTCGCAGAGGCCGTGATGCCGAAGGCCCGCGAGCTCTAGCGGTGGAATTCCTGGAGGCCGCCCTCACGGTCCTTCGCGAGGAGGAGGAACCCCTTCACTGGACGGTGATCCAGGACCTGGCGCTGAAACGGGGCTACCTGGATCCGTTCACGCAGCGCGACATCCGGACGAACCTCCTCGCCGCCCTGGCCGAGGCGGCCCGAACCGGCGTAGTCGTGAAGCACACCAAGGGCGTCTATCGGCTCCCGTAGCCGCCGCTACGGCCGATAGGCCACGCCGGAGAACCGTTCGAGCTTCTCGAACCGGTGCTCGGCCTCGATGTACCGGACCGTGCCGGACCGCGACCGCATCACGAGCGAGTGGGTGACGGCGCCATCATCCTGATACCGAACACCCCTCAGGAGAGAACCATCCGTGATGCCGGTGGCGGCGAAGAACACGTCGTGGCCGGCGACGAGGTCGTCGGTGCCGAGCACCTTCTCGATGTCGAAGCCGGCGTCCTCCAGCGTCCTCCGCTCCTCGTCGCTCCGAGGGTACAGACGTCCCTGCATCGCGCCGCCCAGGCACTTCAAGGCGGCCGCCGCGATGACGCCCTCGGGGGTGCCGCCGATCCCGAGGAGGAGGTCGATCCCCGAGCGCCGGGGCGAGGCGGCCGAGATGGCCCCGGCCACGTCCCCGTCGGTGATCAGGTAGACCTTCGCGCCGGTCTCGCGGACCCGCTGGATCATCTCCGCATGGCGGTCGCGGTCCAGGATCACGACGCCGATCTCCTCCGGCCGAACGCCCTTGGACTTGGCCACCAGCCGGACGTTGTCCTCGGGCGGCGCGGCGATGTCGATGACGTCCGCGGCCTCCGGGCCGGCCGCCACCTTCTCCATGTAGACGGCGGCGCCGGGGAAGAACATCGTGCCCCGCTCGGCCAGGGCGATCACCGCGAGCGCGTTGGGCTGGCCGGCCGCGGTGAGCCGGGTTCCGTCGATGGGGTCGACCGCGACGTCGACCGCTGGGCCGCCGCCGTTGCCGACCTCCTCGCCGTTGTAGAGCATGGGGGCCTCGTCCTTCTCGCCCTCGCCGATCACGACTGTGCCGTGCATCGACACGGTGTCGATCATCAGGCGCATGGCGTCCACGGCGGCCTGATCGGCCGCTTCCTTGTCGCCCCGCCCCACCCACCGGCCGGCGGCCAGGGCGGCGGCCTCCGTCACGCGGGCGAGCTCCAGGGCGAGGTTCCGGTCGGGTCGCTGTTCGGTCATGGCGCGTCGCTCCTCCGAGTGTTCCGTCCTGGTCGCCTGCGTGCTTTGGCGGTGTCATCGTACGCCGTCCGCACCGGCCGGCGCCTCCGGCCAGGCGCCGCGCGACCGGCCAGCAGGCCTTCCGCCTCGAACCACTCGAGCGTCCGGCGCAGGGTCTCCCGGACCGGCGCGTAGGCTAGGCTGAGCTCGCGCGTGGCCCGCGACCCGTCGTACCGGTGCCCGTGGAGGCCGGCCCGCGCCACCTCACGACACACGACCGGCGGGCGCCCCAGGGCCCGGGCCGCAGCCTCGACGCCGCCCGCCGCCGCAAGCAACACCCACCCGGGGGCGAACACCGTGCGTGTGTGTCGCGCCGTCACCCGTTCCAGGAGGCGGAGGAGGTCTCGAGTCCGAAACGAACCTCCGGACAAGAGGTACCGCTGCCCGGGCGCGCCGCGTTCGGCCGCCAGGGCGTGTCCTCGGGCGCAATCGTCAACGTCGACGAGGCTCGTCCACACGTCCACGGCCACGGGCAGCCTGCCCCTGGCAGCGGCCCGAAGGAGCCGGGCCGAGCCTTCGCTACGGCCCGGCCCCTGCACGGACGCCGGGTTGACGCACACGACCTCCAGTCCCACGGCCGGGCCCCGCTCCAGCACGAGTCGCTCGGCGTCGAACTTCGAACGCTCGTAGTCGGTGAGGAACCAGCCCCGGTGCGACGTGTCCTCCCGGCCGATGGATCCGGCACGCTCGCCGATGGTCGCCGCCGAGGACGTGTGGACGAACCGGCGGATCCCGGCCCGCGCCGCGGCCTCCAGCACGTTTCGCGTCCCCTCCACGTTCGTCCTGAACAGGGGCGAGGGGTCGCGAAGGCACGACCCGTTCAACCCGCCGACGTGGAAGACGACCTCGCAGCCTCGCAGCGTTCGCTCGAACGACGCCGGGTCCAGCACATCGCCGCGCACGGGCCGCGCGCCCGCTCGGGCCAGCTCGTCCGCCGCTGCGCCGGTGCGCGCGAGGGCCACGACGTCGCGGCCCTGCGCGAGCAGACGGCGGATCACCGCCCCGCCCACGAACCCGGTCCCGCCGGTGACGAACGCCGGTCCCTGCACGGCGTCAGCGGCGTCGGGTCGGCGACAGGCTCGGGGAGAACCGGGCCAGGTACTCCGCGGCCGACACCACGGTGACCACGGCGGCGGCCAGCATGGCGAACTGGTCCAGGTACAGGGGCCCGAGCTTCGGCTCCGTCCGCATGATGGCGAGGAGGATCGCCACGAACTGGACGTTGGCCTTGAGCTTTCCCCAGATCGACGGCCGCATGACGTCGCCGCCGGCCGCCACGACCCCCCGCAGCCCCAGGATCAGCAGCTCGCGCCCCACGATGATCGCCGCGATCCACGCCGAGGCCCGTCCCGCGGCCACCAGCGCGATGAGCACGCCTGACACCAGGAGCTTGTCGGCGGTGGTGTCGAGGAAGCTGCCGAGGGTCGTGGTCGCGCTCCACCGCCGGGCCAGGTAGCCGTCGAAGAAGTCGGTGATCGCCGCCACCCCGAACAGCGCGGCGGCGACACCGTAGGCGTGGGTGAAGGGATCGGCCAGGACGAGCCACATGACCACGGGCACCAGGACGACCCGCAGGTACGTGAGCCGGCGGAGGAGGGACGCGGCCTTGGCTGCCCGTTCGTTCACGCGAGGACCTCGGCCAAACCCTAGCAGCGCGCTCAGCGCCCCGCCGCCAGGGCCCGGACCGCCGGCCCCGAGTCCAGCCGGAGCGCCTCCTCGGCCAGGTCCCGGGCCCGGGCGAGGTCGGTCTCGCGCACGGCCCGCTTCACCCTTGGAACGGCGGGAGGCGCTGCCGACAGCTCGCGGATCCCAAGCCCGATGAGGATGGGGACCGCGGACGGGTCGGCGGCCATCTCCCCGCAGACCCCGACCGTCCGGCCGAAAGGCGCGGCGGCCTCCACGGTCATCCGGATCAGCCGAAGGACGGCCGGATGGAACGCGTCGGCCAGGTTCGCGACGTGCTCGTTTCCGCGCTCGGCGGCCAGCGTGTACTGGGAGAGGTCGTTCGTCCCGATGGAGAAGAAGTCGATCTCCGGGGCGAAGACGGAGGCGGCGAGTGCGGCCGCGGGAACCTCCACCATGATCCCCATCTCGAGACGCTCCGGGAGGCGGCCGCCCGCGTCTTCCACCTCGCGGCGGGCCTCCTCCAGGATCGATCGGGCCGCGCGGAGCTCGTGGAGGCCCGAGACCATGGGGAACATCACCTTCACCGGGTGATCGGCCGCCACCCGAAGCGCCGCCCGGAGCTGGGCGCGAAGCACCTCGGGCCGGGCCAGCGCGAGCCGAAGGCCCCGGAGCCCCAGGAACGGGTTGGCCTCGTGCGCCACGGGAAGGAAGGGGAGCGGCTTGTCGCCGCCCACGTCGAGGGTCCGAAGGATCAGGGGGCGGCCGCCGAGGGCCTCGGCCAGCCCGCGGTATGCGGCCTCCTGTTCCTCCTCGCTCGGCATGGTGTCCTGCCCGATGAACAGGAACTCCGTTCGAAGCAGGCCCACGCCCTCCGCGCCGGCCTCCACGGCGGCCGCCGCGTCCTCGGGGCTCCCCACGTTCGCCATGACCTCGATCCTCGTCCCGTCGCGGGTCACGGCGGGTTCCGACGCGGCCGCCCGGGCCTCGGCTTCGGAGGTCCGGAACGCGTTCGCCCGGGCCTTGGCCTCTCCGATCTGGGAGACGTCGGGGTTGGGGCGGAGGGTCCCGGCCTCGCCGTCCACGATCACCGTGGTCCCCTCGTCGATCTCCAGGACCTCCCGGCCCAGCCCGACCACCGAAGGGATCCCCAGGGACCGGGCCAGTACGGCCGTGTGCGACGTGGGGCCCCCCAGCGCTGTGGCGATCCCGAGCACCACGGCCGGGTCCAGGCCGGCCGTGTCGGCTGGGGTGAGGTCCGTGGCGATCAGGACGCCCGGCCCGCCCAGGGCGGGCCGGGCGTCCGCCACACCCAGGAGGTGCGCCAGGACCTGCGCGCCCACGGCCTCCACGTCCGCCGCCCGGGCCTGGAGATACGCGTCGTCGAGGGAACGCCACGACGCCGCGGTCCGATCGATCCCTTCCTTCCACGTCTCCGCCGCGCCCCTGCCCTGGTCGAGGATGGCCGAGCGGGTCGGCCCCACGAGCTCCTCGTCGTCCAGGAACAGCAGGTGCGCGTCGAAGATAGCGGCGCTCTGCTCACCGGCCCGGGCGGCCACCTGTTCTCTCGTTGCCAGGATCTCGGCTCGGGTCGCCTCGATGGCCGCTTCGAGTGCGGACCATTCCTCCTTCGGCTCGCCCACCGGACCCCGCGGGACCTCGATGTCGGGCGGGCGAACGTGCCGGGCCGGTCCCACGGCCACCCCGGGCGAGGCGGGGAAGCCGGCCAGGGCGCCTTCGGCGGGCGCGACGGCCGGCGCCGGCGCCGGTGCGGGCCCGGCCTCCTCTGCAGTGTCGCCGAACCGCCCGGCGGCCAGGGCCCGGATGGCCTCGAGGGCCGCGGCGGCCTCCGGCCCCACGGCCAAGACCTCGATCTGGTGGCCGTGGAGCACGCCCAACGTGGCCACGGCGTTCAGGCTCCGGGCGGTGGCCGGGCCCCGGCCGGTGGTCAGGTTGGTCACCCGCACGTCCGCGTCGAACCGCCCCGCGGTCTGCACGAGGCGGGCGGCGGGGCGCGCGTGGAGCCCGAGAGGGTTCTCGACCGGGATGCGGATGCTCGCTTCCGGGCCTCCGCGTTCGCCCGTCTGAGCCTGTTCGGCCGCGGCCGGCGCCTCGGCCGTGACCCCCAGGTGTACGGCCTTGGGGGCCAGCCCCCCCCGAGCTTCGTCGGCCACCTCCTCCAGCGATCGCCCCAGTCGGGCCGCCACCGCCGCGGCCACCGCACCCTCCACCAGGGGGGCCTCGCACAGGAGCACTCGGTGCCGGCGGTCCCCGGGCAGCATGTCGAGGGCCATCTCCGCGGACAGCACGGCGCTCCCCAGGTCCATCAGGACCAGCACGCCGTCCTCGGACCAGACGCGTTCGATCGCCCGGTGAACCATCACGGCGTCGGTCCCGATGGGCCGGTCGGGAAGGTCCAGGCCGCCGACGGGCTCCAGGGGGACGTCGGCCCCGCCCATCTCGCGGGCCAGCTCCGCCACGCCCTCGGCAAGCTTGGAGCTGTGCGAGACGATGACGATGCCGATCACCGAACCCTCTCAACCCTCCGGCCGGCGCGGGCCGGCACTCGTCGTCATTCCCCGAGGCCGTAGGCGCGGTGCAGCAGCTCCACCGGGTGGACCGAGGGGATCCCCGTGGCGCCCGTGATCTGCCAGCGGCAGGTCTCGCTGTCGCACGCGGCCACCTCCGGCCCCATCTCCCGGACCTGCCGGAAGAGTGGCGCCCCCACGGCCATGGCGATGTCGTGCTTCTCGCTCTTCAGGCCGTAGGTCCCGGCGATGCCGCAGCACTCAACGTCGGTCTCCACCACCTCGAGCTCCGGGATGAGGGCGAAGAGGTCCACCGCGGGCCTGCCGATCCCGTGACCCCTCTGCTGGCAGGGCGCGTGGTAGGGAATCGTCATGGGGACCGGCTTGAAGTCGGTCCGGAGCTCGCCCCGCTCGTGCAGCATCAGAAGGAACTCGCAGACGTCGTAGGTGTGCGCGGAGACCGTCCGGAGGTCTTCGTCGTCCTCCAGGTCGAGGATCTCGCGGGCCTCGCGCTTCAGCATCAGCCCGCAGCTCGTGGACGTGGCCACGATGTCGTACCCGCGGCGAGCGAAGGGTACGAGGCTCCGAACCAGCCGGCGGACGTACCGCCGGGCGTCGTCGAAAAGCCCGTTCGACTGGAGTGGCAGCCCGCAGCACTCCTGGCGCGGCACGACCACCCGGAACCCGTTGTGCTCGAGGACCTCCACGGCCATCCGGCCAACCCGCGGCTCGAAGTAGTTCGTGCTGCACCCGTGGAAGTACACGACCGCGCGTTCGGCCGAGGCGAGGGGACGGTGGCGGCGGACCCAAGACCGGAAGGTTCGCCCGGCGAAGGGGGGCATGGGGGCAGACCGGTGGATCCGGAGGGTCCGCTCCACCAACCGCCGCGCCAGCGTGGTTCGGAGGAACCAGTTCGCGATGGGGGCGACCGGCGTCCCCACCTTTCCCATGACACTTGGCCGGGCGATGAGCCGATCCCTGACGGGCACACCCCGCTCCGCCTTCATCCCGGCCCGGGCCTTCGCGTTGATCTCGGCGATCTTCACCCCCTGGGGACAGACCGTCGTGCAGATCCCGCACCCGGAGCAGTAGTCCAAGGAGGCGTCGGGCGAACCGTCTCCGGTCCGGAACCGCTCGAGCTGCGGCCCGACGTACTTCGGCCCCGGGAACAGTGGCGTGACGTTGGAGACGGGACAGAACGTCTCGCAGATCGTGCACTTCACGCAGTGGTCGAGCGAACCCCGGACCCATTCCATGGCGTCCATCACGACACCCGTTCCAGGATGTGCGATGCGGCGGCGAACCCCGTGGAGAGCGCCAGGCCGTTCCCGGACTGTTCCCGCCAGGGCTCCGCGCCCCCCAGCACCGCTCCGCACGCGAACAGGTTCTCGAA
>DASWJF010000219.1:0-9277 GCA_036397275.1 Actinomycetota bacterium | reverse complement strand
CCCGCCAGGTTGGGGTGCAGGACCTTGACGGCCACCTCCCGGACGAGCACGGCGTCGTGCGCCCGGAACACCTCGCCCATCCCGCCCGCGGCGAGCCGATCGAGGACGTGGTACCGGCCATCGAGGGTGGTTAGGCTGGGTTTCGTCTCGGGGATGCGGGCCGTGGGGTCCGGCTGCGTGCGACTGGACGTGGCTCTTCCTCCCGCGTGCGGGCGCCGTGTGAGGGGCCGGGGGCACATCGTAGCGTGGAACGGAGGCCGGATGGGCCAAGCAACGGGCGTTCCTGAAGCAGACGAGACCTACCAGGACGCGTTCGCCCGGATCGAGGCCGCGATCGACGGGGGGGAGACGGACCTGTCGGCGCTCGGCTTCTGGCGGCTCCTGGGCAAGGTGAAGGCCGACCCGATGCTCTGCGCGCACTGGGCCGACCAGGCCGGCCGGATCGATCGGAAGGCCTTCGAGGCGCGCGTGCGACCGCGGTTCCCGGTGTGGTTCGGGAACCTGGTGCTTGCGGCAGGGACGCTGATCGGGGCAGGAGCCGCGGTCGTCGCGCTCCGTGCGGAGGATCCCGCGCTCGCCGGGATCGCCCTCGTGGTGGCGGCCGGCGCCTGGTCCGTGTGCCTCCACGACCTGGCGCACTGGGCCGCGGGGCGGCTGGCCGGGATCCGGTTCGTCGCGTATTTCTTCGGCGGCCCGTTCCCGCCCCGGCCGGGCCTGAAGACGGACTACGCGACCTACCTGCGCGCGTCGGCCGGCGTCCGGGCCTGGATGCATGCGTCCGGCGCACTCGCCACGAAGGTCGCGCCGTTCGTGGCGCTGGCGTTCTGGTGGGCCACGGAGGCACCGGCCTGGGCCGCGTGGGTGGTCGCCGCCCTCGGCGTGCTCCAGATCGTCACCGACGTCGTGTTCTCCACGAAGTCGAGCGACTGGAAGAAGGTGAAGCGAGAGCGGCGCATCGCGCGAGTGCAGGGAGCGGGCCGATGATCTCGGCCGCGCGATCCGATCCGCGAGATCGGCGCCGACGTTCGACGTCCACCCCCACGTATACTCGGGGGCGAAGGACCGGGGAGCTCGGGACGACCGGGCTGAGAGGCCGGCTGGCGGGGCTGGGGGCTCAAGCAGCGAAGCGGTAGCCCCAGAACCGAAAGCGCCGGCGACCCGCGGAACCTGATCCGGGTAATGCCGGCGGAGGGAGCGATGGACGCGAGGTCCCTTTCCCTCGGGGTGTACGTCATCACCTCGAGCGGGCATGCCTCAGGCCGAGACCATCGCGACGTGGCGCTGGCCGCCATCCGGGGGGGCGCCGACGCCGTGCAGCTTCGCGCGCCGGAGCTCTCCGATGAGGACCTGCTCACGCTCGCGACGGAGCTGGCCGGCGCCTGCCGGGCGGCCGGCGTGCTGTTCGTCGTGAATGATCGAATCGACATCGCGGTGGCGAGTGGCGCTGCGGGAGCGCACGTCGGCCAGGACGACCGGCTCGAGGACGCGCGGGAACGGTTGGGCTCAGGTCGGGTCTTGGGGATCAGCGTCGGCACGCCGGACCAAGCTCGAGCGGCCGAAGCCGCAGGCGCCGACTACCTCGGCGTCACGGTGTGGTCGACCCCCACGAAGCCGGAGGCCGTCCCGATCGGGCAGGATGGGCTTCGGGCCGTGGTCCGGGTGACGTCGCTTCCCGTCGTTGGCGTCGGCGGCATCGACGCCTCGAACGCCCGGCAGGTGCTGGCCGCCGGGGCCGTCGGCGTCGCCATCGTCTCGGCCGTCGGCGCATCACCGGATCGAGTCGCGGCGACCCGGGAGCTCGTGGAGGTCGTTCGGGCGCAGGCATCGGTGCGAGGAGGCTGAGCACATGACGGAGCAGAGGCTGGGCAAAGCCACAGCGGAGCTGTTCGACCAGATCATCCTGCGACGGCTGGGGGCCAAGGACCCGGACGTGCTGGTCGGCCCGGAGCACGGCGTCGACGTCGGCGTGGTCCGGGTGGCCGACGGCGTGGCCGTTGCGCTCACGGCCGATCCGGTCTTCGTCGTGCCGGCCTACGGTTGGGAGCGGGCGGCGTGGTTCGCCGTGCACATCCTGGCTTCGGACGCGGCCACCAGCGGCCTGCCCATCCGGTGGATGGCGGTGGACCTGAACCTGCCGCCCGAGATCACGGACGACGAGCTGACGGCCCTGTGGGACGCCTTCCACCGAACGTGCGAGGACATCGGCATCGCCGTGGTCACCGGCCACACCGCGCGTTATGAGGGCTGTAATTGGCCCATGGTGGGCGGCGCGGTGTGCATGGCCGCAGGCCCCGAGGACCGTTACGTGACGCCGAAGATGGCGCGTCCCGGCGACAAGGTCGTCGTGACGAAGGGCGCGGCCATCGAGGCCACCGCGTTGTTCGCTGCGACGTTCCCCCAGCGTTTGGCGAAGGGCGTGGGGGACGACGTGGTGAAGGCGGCCGACGCGCTCTTCGAGCGGATGACCGTGGTGCCCGAGGCCACGGTGGCTCGTCGATTCGGCCTGCGGGATCAGGGCGTGACCGCCATGCACGACGCCACCGAGGGCGGCGTGTTCGGCGGCCTCACCGAGGTGGCCGCGGCATCGAAGGTGGGGATGCGGGTCGAGCTTGCGACGATCCCCCTGCGACCGGAGGTTCGCGCCGTGTGCGAGTACGTCGGCATGGATCCCTACACCTCGATCTCCGAGGGCACGTTGATCGCCACGGTCGTGGCGGACCGAGCGGATGCGTTCGTGTCGGCCCTGGCGGAGGCCGGCATCGAGTCGGCCGTGGTCGGCGAGGTGACAGAACCCGAGCTCGGGACCGTGCTCGTGACGGACCGGGGCGAGCAGCCCCTGGAGCACCCGGGCCTGGACCCGTTCTGGGGGGCGTTCGGCCGATGGGCCGAGGAGGCTGCGGGGATCAGAGAGAGCGCCTGATGGTACGGTTCGGCCGACGTGGAGTTCTTCGCGCTCCTCGGGCTGATCCCCCTGGTCCTGCTGGGGCTGGTCGTCCTGGGGATCCTGGCCCTGGCGGGACGGGGCGAGCCGGACCCCACGGGGGGCCGTACCTACGCCTTCTACCTCTTCGCCGTCACGTTCGTCTCGCTGTTCATCACCCTGTTCGCGCTGATCGGCGTGGTCCAGGCCGTGGTGCGCATCCCGCTCCCGGACTCGGGAGGGGAGTTCCGCGTCCCGATCGGAACCGGTAGCGCGGGGTACGGCGAGGAGCTCATCGCGCCGGCGCCGGGATCCGAAGGATGGCAGGGCTTCGCGCAGCTCCGGTCGTTCGACCCCGACCGGGAGTGGTGGCGGATGGCCGTCCAGGCGGCCCTCATCGCCGTGGCGGCCGGGATCGTTCTCCGCTTCCACGCGGCCAGGGCCCGAGAGCTCCTGACCGAGCCGGGCGTGGAGGCCAGCCCGGCGTGGCGAACCTACCAGGCCTACGTTCACGCCGTTTGTTTCGTCTCCGTGCTGATCGCGCTGGTGGCCGGGGCCGCGGCCGCGTATGGGCTGTTCAGGGTGATCTCCCCCGGGGTCACGGCCCAGTTTTCCTCGGCGACCGCCGAACGCCAGGGGGGCATCGCGCAGCTCGTGACCGGTGGCCTCTCGGCGCTCGCCTCCTACGCCGTCTTCGCCTACCACTGGCGGCGCTCGGCTCGCCGGTCTCCCCAGGCCCCGATGGCCTGACGCTCGACCGCGCACCACGTTCGGCGTCGCCGGCCGACCGGTCCCCCGATTCTTGCCGCCCCGAGAGACCGGCGCGATAGGGTTGTCGCTCCATGGACGTGGTGACCGTGGGGGACGTGATGGTGGACGTGAGCGTGGAGACCGCCGCGCTCGCCGAGGGCGGTGACGTGCACGGGCGCGTGCTGGTCCGCCCTGGAGGGAGCGCCGCCACCGCCGCGGTGTGGGCGGCCGCCGCCGGGGCGGGGGTCCGCCTCCACGGCCGGGTGGGGAACGACCTGACCGGCCGCCTGATGCGGGAGTCCATCGCGGAGTGGGGCGTCGAGACCGTCCTGGCGGTCGACCCCGGCGCCTCCACCGGCACGATGCTCGTGATCCACGAGGCGGGGGAGCGCTCGATGGTGGCAGACCGGGGAGCGAACGCCCGGCTGTCGCCGGACGACCTGCCCGCCGCGATCGAGGCCGGCGCCGTCCTGGTATCGGGGTACGTCGTGCTCGACGAGGGTTCGCTCCCGGCGGCCCGGGCCGCCCTCGAACGCGCGAGAGCGCAGTACGTCGCGGTGGACGCCGCCTCGTGGTCGCTCCTCAAGGACTTCGGCACGCAGCGATTCTTCGAGGCCACCGACGCCGCCACCGTCCTGCTCGCCAATGAACGGGAGGCCGAGGTGCTGTGCGGCCACCGGGGCGAGGACGCCGCGGAGGCCCTTGGCCAGCGGTATCCGGTGGTGTGCGTGAAGCTCGGCGAGCGCGGCGCGGCCATGTCGTGGCAGGGCCTGCTGATCCGCTACGACGCCGAACCGGTGAAGGAGGTCGATCCGACGGGGGCGGGCGATGCCTTCGACGGGGTCCTCCTGGCCCGCCTGGCGGCCGGGGCCTCGGCGGGCGACGCCCTCCGCGCGGCATGCGCCGCCGGGGCCCGCGTGGCCGCCAGCGCCAAGCTGTGGCCCGGCCGGCAGGCGGGATGACGGAGGTCCTGCGGGTCTCGGAGGAAGTGGCCGGGGCCCTGGCCGGCGACGGGCCCGTGGTGGCCCTGGAGACGAGCGTCCTCGCGCAGGGCCTCCCGGTTCCCCAGAACCTGGACGCCGCCGCAGCCATGGGCCAGGCCATCCGGAGCCGGGGCGCGGTCCCGGCGTGGGTCGCGGTCGAGGCAGGGGCCGTCCGGGTGGGGCTGGCCGACGAAGACCTGGCCCGGCTGGCGGAACCGGGGCGCGCGTCGAAGGTCGCTCGCCGGGACCTGCCCGTTGCACTCGCGTCGGGGGGGCTCGGGGCGACCACGGTGTCGTCGACGCTCTGGGCCGCCCACCGAGCCGGGATCGAGGTCATGGCCACCGGCGGAATCGGCGGCGTGCACCACCGCTCCGGCGACGTGTCGGCGGACCTGCTGGAGCTGGCCCGGACGGCGGGTCTAGTGGTGTGCTCCGGGCCGAAGTCGATCGTGGACCCGGCGGCGACGGCGGAACGGCTGGAGGAGCTGGGGGTCGCGGTGGTCGGCTACCGCTGCGACCGGCTCCCGTTCTTCGTGGTCCTGGAGGCCGACGTCGAGCTGGAGCACCGCGTGGAGTCGCCCGCCGCCGCGGCGGACGTGGCGCGCAGCCGGCGAGACCTCGGCGTGGGCTCCTCGGTCCTGCTCTGCAACCCGGTGCCCCAGGGCCACGCGCTGGACCGCGAGGTCGTGGACGCCGCCGTCCGCGGGTGCGAGGATCGGGCCGAGAGCGAGGGTGTCCGGGGCAAGGACGTCACGCCGTTCCTGCTCTCGTGCCTCTCGGACCGGACGCGCGGGGCCAGCCTGGAGGCGAACCTTGCGCTGCTCGAGTCGAACGCCGCCCTCGCCGCCGAGGTGACGGCGGCCCTGGCCGCTACCTGAGCCAGGTCTTGCCGACGGCCTTGGCGAAGTTCCAGCCGTACCGAAGCGACTTCGGCTTCTTCGACTCCCCGCCCCGGCGGGTGAGGAACGTGACGGGGACCTCCGCGATCCGGGCCCGGTGGCGAAGGCACTCGATCAGGACCTCGGAGCTCCAGAACTGGTCCTGCTCCAGGACGAGCTTTCGAAGTGTTTCCGCCCGGGTGGCGCGATAGCCGCTCGAGGCGTCGGTCACCCGCTGCCCGGTGAGGATGGTCACCAGCCACGAGAAGAAGTGGATGCCGAGGTGGCGGACGAGCGGCCCCCGCTCGAACTCGCCGAGCATCCGTGAGCCGTTCACGTGGTCGGCCTCCCCCTGGAGGATCGGCTTCACCAGGATGGGCATCTCCTCCGGCAGGTGCTGGCCGTCCGCGTCGATCGTGACCACGATGTCGGCGCCGAGCTTCAGCGCGATCTCGTAGCCCACCCGCAGGGCCAGCCCGCCGCCTCGCCGGATGGGGAGGCTCGCCACCAGCGCGCCGGCCCGCCGGGCCACCTCGGCCGTGGCGTCCTCCGAGCCGTCGTCGATCACGATGGGCACGACCCGATATCCCTCGATCTCCTCCGGCATGGCGTGGATCACCGCGCCCACGTTCTCGGCCTCGTTGTGGGCGGGGGAAATCACCACGATCCGCTTGCCCGAGGGGAGCCCGGAGGTCGCCTCCCAGTCGAAGCGCTCCCTCCCCAGGGCCTCGACCAGCAGCCGGATGCTCCGCTCGTTCAGGTCCACGGACGACTGCATCCGGACGAGGAGCGCGAACAGGATCACCACGGCGAATAGCAGCACGGCGGTCAGCCGGCGGCCGCTCCCGGGCCGGAAGTTGAACAGGTCGAACAGCGGGTTGAACAGGCCGGGGGAGGCGGCCAGCAGCAGGACGCCCAACGTGATGACCGACGAGATGATCAGGGACAGCCGGCTGATCTGGCGCCGCCGGTACCGGAGCATGGCGAGCGCGAGGAACGCGACCGCGGCCAGGGCCCCGAGGATCCGCAGGGCGATCATCGACCCTCGTCAGTGGGGCGCGGGCTCGCGGACCGGCGCCCGCCAGCGGGTCTTCGGCAGGATGTGGTCGAGGATCACGCGGTCCTTGTGCCGCTCGATGGCGGCGAACATCGACTCGATCAGCGTCTCCGACAGCAGGTGCGGCTCCAGGCCGAGGTCGAGCAGCTTCGTGTGCGTGGCGTTGTAGTAGTGCTCCTCGGCCTCCACCCGAGGGTTCTCCAGATGGCGGACCTCGACGGGGAGGCCGTAGGCCGCCCCGGCCTCGTGCACCTGGCGGGCCAGGTCCAGGATCGAGAACTGCTCCGTGAACTGGTTGAACACCCGGTACTCGCCGGGCTCCGGTGGGTTCAGCACTGCGAGCTCGACGCACCGGAGCGTGTCGACGATGTTCAGGTACCCGCGCGTCTGGCCGCCCCTGCCGTAGACGGTGAGCGGGTGGCCGATCACCGCCTGGAGGCAGAACCGGTTGAGAGCCGTGCCGAAGACCTCGTCGTAGTCGAACCGGGTGGCCAGGCGAGGGTCGAGCGCGGTCTCCTGCGTCTCGATGCCGTAGACCACACCCTGGTTGAGGTCGGTCGACCGAAGGCCCCACACCCGGCAGGCGAAGTGGATGTTGTGCGAGTCGTGCACCTTCGTCAGGTGATAGAAGCTCCCGGGCATCTTGGGGAACGGCAGCGTGTCGCTCCGCCCGTTGTGGTCGATGGTGATGAATCCCTCTTCGATGTCGATGTTCGGCGTACCGTACTCGCCCATCGTGCCGAGCTTCACCAGGTGGGCCTGGGGCGCCAGCTCCGCCATGGCGAAGAGCACGTTCAGCGTTCCCACGACGTTGTTCGTCTGGGTGAACGCTGCGTGCTCGCGGTCGATCATCGAGTAGGGCGCGGACGGCATCTCGCCGTAGTGGACGATAGCCTCCGGCCGGAACTCCCCGACCACCCGCTCCAGCACGTCCCAGTCCATCAGGTCGCCCTCCGTCACGCCGATCTCCAGGCCGGTCACGTCGCGCCAGGCCGTGGCCCGGGCGGGGAGGGATTCCGGGATCGGGGTGAGCGAGTCCGTGCCGGCCTCGGCGTGAGCGCGGCGCCGCAGATAGTTGTCGACGGCGTGCACCTCATGGCCCCGCCGGGAGAAGTGCATCGAGGTCGGCCAGCCGAGGTACCCGTCGCCGCCCAGGATGAGGATGCGCATTCGTGGTCCTCTCGGGTCGCTTGGGGAAACGCGGCCCATCCTACCAACCCCACGACCTGCGGAAACCCGTCAGGACAGGGAGGCGAGCTCCGCGAGGACCCGGTCCACCTCGTCCTTCGTGTTGTAGTGGCAGAACCCGATCCGCACGGCCCCGCCGGTCTCCTGAAGACCCAGGCGCTCCATGAGCTCGAGCGCGTAGTAGTGGCCGTCCCACACGAAGATGCCCCGCTCGCCGAGGATCTTCGCCGTCTCCAACGGGTGCCGGTCGCCCACCCGGACGGCGAACGTGGGCGTGCGCTCGGAAATGCGCGCCGGGTCTTCGATGCCGTACAGCCGGACGGTGGGGATGCCGGCCACGCCGCCCAGGAACCGGCGCGATAGGCTGGCCTCGTGCGAGCCGATGACGTCGAACCCGGCGGCGATGGCGTCACGGCGCCTCGGCCCGGACGGGCTGCCGTACGTTCGCCCCACGTGGGCCAGGTACTCGACGGCGGCCACGAACCCCGCGTACCCCTCGTGGTTCTGCGTGCCCGTCTCCCACCGGTACGGAACCTCGTCGCTCGCGGGGCGAACCTTGTACGTACGCAGCTCCTCGAGCACCTCGCGCCGGCCGAACAGGACGCCGAGGTGCGGCCCGAACGTCTTGTACGGGGAGCACACGAGCAGGTCGGCCTGGATCGCGCCGGCGTCGATCAGCCGGTGCTGGGCGAGGTGCACCCCGTCACACACGACGACCGCGCCCACGTCGTGAGCCCGCCGGGCCAGCTCGGCGGCGGGGGTGATCGTGCCGACCGCGTTGGAGGCCAGCGTGAACGCGACGATCTTGGTTCGGGGGCCGAGCGTCGCGTCGAACGAGTCCAGGTCGAGCGTGGCGTCGTCGTCTCGGATATCCACCCATCTCACCGTGGCGCCCGAGTCCTCCGCGGCCATGACCCAGGGGCGGATGTTGGCGTCGTGGTCCAGCGTGGTGACCACGACCTCGTCGCCGGGCCGGAGGGTCCGGGCCATGGACCGGGACATGGCGAACAACAGCGTCGTCGCGTTCGGGCCGAACACGACCTCACTCGGGTGGCACCCCAGCAGGTCCGCCCCGGCCCGGTGGGCCTCCTCGATCAGGCGGTCGGTCTCGGCGCTCGTGGCGAAGGCCCCGTGGGCGTTCGCGTTGCTGGTCCGAAGGTATGAGGCCATGGCCTCGATCACCGTCTCCGGCACCTGCGAGCCACCCGGGGCGTCGGCAAACACGCAGGGGCGGCCGTCGAGCGTGCGCGCGAGGCCGGGGAACCGGTCGCGGAGCGGCGTGAGGTCGGGAGCGTTCACGGGCGCATACACTCCCGCACCCGACGAGCCGCTGGCAACCAGGACGGACGGCCGTGGGGTCCTAGGTGAGTGAGCAAGAAGTGGGGTTTTGCGCGGGCCGAAGTGTGCTCGGCGAGCGCCCCGCTTCCGCAGTGTCAGGGACTTCGGCGTTTAGCCGGAGCAGAATGGATGGATCGGTCAAGGTGATGGGTCTCCTCTCAGG
>DASWJF010000218.1:0-1780 GCA_036397275.1 Actinomycetota bacterium | reverse complement strand
CCGGGCCACCATCTTGTACGGCTTGCCCACCTGGATCAGGTGATCCACCCCGGGGAAGTTGTCCAGGCCGAGGCCGACGAACACCGCGGAGTCGCCCACGAGGCCGATGATCGTGTGCACGGCTCCTCGCGACACGAAGGCCTCCCCCCCGACCTCGCGGACCCGCTCGGAGACGCGTTCGATGTCCCCGTCCGTCGCGTCCCTCTTCATCACCACGACCATGGCAACCTCCACGTTCGGCGGGCCGCCCGAGGGGGAAACGAAAACCCCGGGCTCTCGACCCGGGGTCCCCTTCGCTCGCTTCGGCTCAGGTGGACTACGCCGGGCCCCGCCCGCCGTAGAAGAACCAGTAGCCGAAGAACGTCCTCATCCGGCCCACCATTCTGGGGGCAGCCGGCGGCGATGGCAACCCTCATGCCGCGCTCGGCAACCTCCACGCTCGGCGGCCCTCGGCAGGCCCGCGACCCTTCGGATTAGGATGCCCTCGTGTCGGTGACGGTGGTCGACCATCCCCTCGCGGAGCATCTTCTTGCGCACCTCCGCGACCGGGCCACCCCGCCGCCCGTGTTCCGCACGCTGGCCAAGCGCCTGGCCCTGACCCTCTCGCTGGAGGCCATCCGGGACCTCCCCACCGAGGAGGTGAAGATCGAGACGCCGCTCGAGCTCGCCACCGGCCGGGTGCTGGGCGAGACCCTGGTGGCGGTCCCCATCCTCCGGGCCGGCCTCGGCATGCTGGAGGCCGTCACCGAGCTGTTCCCCGAGGTGGCAGTGGGCTACATCGGGCTGGAGCGGGACGAGGCCTCGCTCCTCCCGCAGTCGTACTACCGGAAGCTGCCGCCGGTCGCCGGGCGCCACGTGTTGGTTCTGGACCCCATGCTGGCCACGGGGGGCTCGGGCGCGGCCGCCTGCGCGGCCGTGAAGGAGGGTGGGCCGGCCTCGGTCCGGTTCGTGTGCGTGGTCTCGGCCCCAGAGGGGATCGGAAAGATGGAGGCCGAGCACCCAGACGTCCCCATCTTCACGGCGGCCGTGGACCGCCAGCTGAACGACCGGGGGTACATCCTGCCCGGCCTGGGCGACTTCGGTGACCGGCTGTTCGGAACGGAGTAGCGGACCTGTGCGACGAGGAGGTGGGCCCGGGACCGACGCGATGCGCGGAGGCCCTTGGGCGGGGTAGATTCCACCCTGCGGAGCCTCGGGAGCCCCGGCCCGGCATCCTGAGGAGCCGGGGGTGACGTACTTGTACGTGTCTGGGGGAGACCCTGGGGAAGGAGGGGCTGAAATGAGACATTGGTGGCGGTTGCTCGCGCTGGTCGCCGTCTTGACGATGATCGCGGCAGCGTGTGCAGAGGAGGAGGAGCCCGGACAGCCGAGCCCCACCGCCGAGGAGGCGGTGTCGGTTGGCCTGGTGTACGACATCGGCGGACGCGGCGACCTGTCGTTCAACGACTCGGCCGCGGCGGGCCTGGACAGGGCGGCGAGCGAGTTCAACGTCGAACCTCAGGAGCTCGAGCCGAACCAGGGAGGCACGAACCGAGCCGAGCTGCTCGACCTGCTGGCATCACAAGGCACGGATCTGATCATCGGCGTCGGCTTCCTGTTCGCGGAGACCGTGTGCGCCGCCGGCGGCAAGTTCCCGGATGTGAACTTCGGCGACATCGACGGCTTCATCAACCAGGACACGCCGAACTGCCCCGGGGCCCACGAGCTCACGGCGGATGACAACGTGGCGTCGCTGCTGTTCGCGGAGGAGCAGGGCTCGTTCCTGGTCGGCGCGGCGGCG
>DASWJF010000217.1:0-3744 GCA_036397275.1 Actinomycetota bacterium | reverse complement strand
GGAGGAGCGTGAGCCGCATCAGCCGGCCGAGCAGCAGGCAGGTGCCGACGAAGACCTCGACCACGCCGAGGGCCGGCACCACCCACGAGGCGTCGAACCAGTAGACCGTGCTCGCCACGAGCTCGGACACCGGCGAGACCTGGAACACCTTCAGCAGGCCGAACCACACGAACACCAACCCGAGCGAGACCCGAAGCAGCGGGACCGAGACCCGCCTCAGGACTCGGATGACCCTCGCGTCAACCCGGCCGGCACGCTGCCGCGCCATCGCCAGGAGGTCCCTATGCATCGGCCCGTCGGGCTGACCCGACCCATCCGTACCCGTGTTCCGCGTCGGTGTCTGCATGATGCCTCCAGGCGGTCGAGGGATCTCCTCACAGCCTAGACCCGGCGGCTGCGCTCGACCGGGACCGCCGGTGCCTTCGGACGGTCGCGGGTTCCCGAATGTCGGCTCAGGCCTCCGCCAGGATCGCGTAGATCTTCCGGCGGGCCTCGGTCACGATCTCGGCGGCCTGTTTCACCTGCTGGGGCGAACCCGCCCCGGCGACCTGCATGGCCGCCGCGCCGAGCTGGAAGAAGGCCTCGCGGAGTTGGACAACCCCTTCGCCCCCTTGGCCGAACTCCCATGGCGGGACGCCGCCCGAACGCTCCTTGCGCGTCTCCACCTCGGCCTTGCCGGGATCGGTCAGCGAGAACACACGCTTGCCGTCTCGCTCCTCGCTCGTGACGAGCCCCTCGTCCTCCAGCATCTGGAGTGTGGGATAGATGGAGCCAGGGCTGGGCCGCCAGGCCCCGCCGCTCCGGGAAGCGAGCTCTTGGATGATGTCGTAGCCGTGCATGGGCCGCTCGGCCAGCAGGGCGAGCAGGGCCGCGCGGACGTCCCCCCGCCTGGCCCTCCGCCCGGACCAGGGCGTCGGCCCGAACCACCCGCCGCCATGACGGGCGAGGCGTACCTCGAACTTGCGACCGGACGGCTCGTGGTGCCGGCGGTATCTCTTGCGTGTCTCGTGCATCTCCCCTCTCCTCCTGCGCGATGCTTCTTAAATGTATCGCGATATATCGTAACACATCGCGCCAAGCGAGCATTCCCGGGGGGCCAGGGGCTCTCGGGGGCTCGTCAGCCCTCGGCCCGGCCGCTCGTGATCAGAACGTCGAGGATCCGGCCGAAGGAGCCCACGGCCAGGGACAGGTGGCCGTGGTCGGGCTCCAGCCGAGCGCGAACCGACGAGACCGAAGCCGCCAGCCACTTCCCGTGCGCGAACGGAACCATGCGGTCATGGGCTCCCTGCCAGATCGTGGCCGGGACCCGGATCGAAGAGAGTCTGAACTCCCAGTCCCGCACGAACGCGAGATCGTCGTCGAACCAGCCCCACATCCCCTCGCCCAGGGCCTCGTGGAAATTCCCAGCCAGGAACTCGCCCAGCGCTCCGGTGAGGGCGGCCTTGTCCACGTCGGACACGAGGTCGCCCAGGGCCTCGATGATCTCGTCACCCCTGAGATCGGCCAGCGCCCTCGCCTCCCCCTCGAGATACGATCCGAGGGCTTCGGGTCCGGCCAGGGCCGCCCCGAACTCCTCGACGTTCTCCTCTCCCATCCCGGCCATCCAGTCCAAGCCCTCCGCGGGGTAGGGAGCGACACCGGCGATGGTGGCGGCGGCGATCACGCGGTCGGGCAGCAGGGCTGCGCAGGCCAGTGCGTGGGGTCCGCCGCCCGACCAGCCGATCGTGCAGAAGCGCGGTGCGCCCAGGTGATCGACCAGGGCCGAGACGTCCGTGGCGCAATCGGCCACGGACCGTCCCGGATGGCGGGTCGAGCCTCCGTAACCCGGCCGAGAATACGTGATGAAGCGGAATCCCCGTGTTGCGGCGTCTTCGATGAACGGCTCGAACAGGATGACCGCGCCCGGCGTGCCGTGGTGGAAGACCAGCGGCGTCCCGTCCTCGGGACCGGCCACGGCTGCATCGAGCGATCGCCCGTCCGGGGCCGTGACCTCGAACCTCTTCGCGTCCACCGCGCCGAAGTCTAGGTCAGGCGTGCCTAGGTCGTGACGGCGGCGGCGAACTCCTCGAAGTTCTCCACGTACCGACGCGCGTCGTCCTCGGTGTGGAAGACCGAGGTCGTCCAGGTCTCCTGCTTGGACCACGGGGACTTGAACACGCCGCGGTTCTGCTGGAACAGCCACGCGAGGTATGTGATCCGCTCGTCGATCCCCACGCTGTCGCGGTACTCGCGCACCGGGGTCGCGCTGTAGATCACCGAGCCCTTCGCGCCCAGACCCGTGACGTACGCGGGGAGCCGGTGCTCGTCGATCGCGGCTCCGCAGCCGTCCGCAAGGACCTGGTGAATCGCGTTCAGCTGCCGGTACGCGTCCTTCGTCAGGACCTCGATGAGGCACGCGCGCGAGGCGGCCATCGTGAGCGGGTTGCCGTTGAACGTGCCTGCCATGTCGTGCTCGCCCCGGAGCACCGGGCGGAACAGCTCCTCCGTCGCGCCGATCGCGCCGCACGGGACGCCGCCGCCGATCGCCTTGGCGAGGCACACGATGTCGGGGGTCACGCCGAACGCCTCGACGGCGCCGCCGTAGGAGATCGTCGCCCCCGTCTTCACCTCGTCGAACGCGAGGAACGCGCCGTGGCGATGCAGCAGCTCCTTCAGGCCCTGGAGGTAGCCGGGCTCGGGCATGATGACGCCGCAGTTCATCATGGCCGGCTCGACGATCATCCCGGCGACCCTTCCCTCGAGCTCGTCGAGCGCGCGCTCGGCCTCGGCGAGGTCGTTGAACGGGACCACGCGCACGAGTTCGGCGAACGCCTGGGGGATCCCGAGCGCCTGCGGGATCGTCGGCGGGCGCTTGCGCGAGCCCATCAGCTCGGGGTCGGGGACGACGGAGAACATCAGCGAGTCGTGGTGGCCGTGGTATGAGCCCTCGATCTTGATCAGCATGTCGCGGCCGGCGACGGCCCGCATGAGACGGACGGCCTCGAGGGTCGCCTCGGTCCCCGAGTTGCAGAAGCGCCACAGCGGGAGGCGGAACCGGTCGGCGAGGTTCTCGCCCACGGCGTCCAGGTCCTTCGTCGGCTGCGCGAAATGCGTGCCGCGGCGGGCCTGACGTTCGATCGCCTCGGCGATCTTCGGATGGGCGTGCCCGGCGACCATGGCGCCGTACCCGAGGTGGTAGTCGAGGTACTCGTTGCCGTCGATGTCCCAGATCCGGGAGCCCTGGCCGCGGTCGATGAAGATGGGATGGGGGGGCGAGTCCTGCCAGCTCGAAGCCACACCGCCGGCCACCGTCTTGGCCACGATCCGCCGATACTCGATGGATGCGCGGTGCCGGGGTTCGAGCTTGACCTCCTCCTCCCCAATCAGGTGGTCGATGCGCTCGAGGTCCAGCTCGACGGTCTCTCGGACGGACATGATCCCCAGCCTCCCGCTGTTTGAACGGCCGTTCAATGATACCTCCTCGTCAAGGGACCCGGGCGCAGGAGGTCTGCGACATAACCCGCGCGGGGCCGTTGGAAGGCCGGAACGGGGCCGCTGCTACAATCGCTGGCGAGCGTGGTGGCCGTAGCTCAACCGGTTAGAGCACCAGGTTGTGGTCCTGGGGGTTGGGGGTTCGAGTCCCCTCGGTCACCCCACTATCGAGGTCCGCTCGCTTGCTATATTCGGGCGGGCCTCTAGCTCAATCGGATAGAGCAACGGACTCTTAATCCGCAGGTTCCGGGTTCGAGTCCCGGGGGGCCCACC
>DASWJF010000216.1:0-10546 GCA_036397275.1 Actinomycetota bacterium | reverse complement strand
GACGTGCTGCACCTTCGGGTGGGCACGGTGAAGAGCCGGATGCACCGGGCGCGCCACGCCATGATGAGCGCCCTGGCCGTGGAGGAGGACGCCGGTGGACTGTGAGCGGGCCCGCCGGGCCATCTCCGAGCGCATGGACGGCGAGCGACTGTCCGTGCGCCTGACCGCGGCCGTCGAGGGCCACGTCGCGACGTGCGCCGGCTGCGCCGCGTTCCAGCGGGGCGCCTGGACGCTTCGGGAGGCCGCCCGGTTCGAGGTGGCGCCGGCCGTGCCCGACCTGGTGGAGCCGATCATGGCCGCCGTCGCGCATGAGGCCCGGGAGCGCCCGCCGGTCCGTCTCCGCCTCCTCCCGGGTCGCCATCCGGCCAGGCCATTCCTTCCCCGGCTGAGCCGCCGGCTGGCCCCGGTGGCGGCGGCCCTCGTGGTGGGCCTGGTGGCGGGGAGCCTCGCCACCGGCGGCCCGTGGCGGGGGCCGGAGCGCTTGCCCATCGCCGCCGCGGACGTGACGCAGGGCGTGGCCCGGGCCGCGTCGCGGCTCACGGCGTATCAGGCCCGGTTCTCGGTCACCGAGCACAACTTCCGCCCCGACGTCCCCGTCCGCGAGCTGTCGATGAACGTGTGGTTCCGGGCCCCCGAGCGGTTCCGCCTGGACGTGGTGGACCACACCCAGTACCCCACCGAGGACATGACCCCCACCGACCTCCAACTCGTGGTGAACGGCTCGAGCTGGTACTCGGTGGGGCCCTCGGCGTGTCCGATCGGCGTGTGCCCCCGGACGGAGACGGTGGTGGAGAACCGCGTGCCGTTCTCGGCCTCCACCCCCACGCCCACCGACCTGATCCTTCCGGTCGCGACCCTGGCCGACGCCAACCGGCTCGAAGTGCTGGGCGAAGGCACCGTGCTGGGCCGGCCGGCCATCGAGGTGCTCCTGCCGTTCGAGCGGGCCCGTCTCCTGTTCCCGTTCCTCTCTTTGGGCGGCTCGTGGCGTCCGTTCTTCGCAGGCGACCGCGTGGACCTGTGGCTCGACGCCCGGAGCTGGTTCCCGCTCCGGTACACGGTCTACCCGGCCCCGGGCCGCGAACGCGACCAGTGGGCCCTTCGGTTCGGCCTTCCGGACGAGTCCCCCCGGCAGCCGATCTTCGAGGTCACCACGCTGTCCATGAGCGAGCAGCCCCCGGCGTCTTCGACGTTCCGGATCCCGGAGACGAAGCGAGTCAGCGACCAGGGCGCCGCGGCCGTGTCGCTTTCCGACGCCTCCAAGGAGACGGGCTTCCGGCCCCTCGCGCCGGCTGAGGTGGAGGGCCTCGACCTGTACCGGGTGGTGCTCCCGGCCCCGGCGGTCGAAGAGCAGAAGGAGACAAGGCGCGAGGAGACCCTCATCACGTACTCGAAGGGCCTGACCTGGCTGAAGCTCGGTGAGACCCGCCGGTGGAAGGCGAACACGCTGTTCGGCCCGGTGGGGCTGCGGGCCCAGGAGGTGGCGCTGCCGAACGGGGGCGTCGCCTACTACGAGCCGTCCACCCCCGATCACGGGCGTAGGCTGTCCATCCACGCCGCCGGCACGGACCTGTACCTGGAGACCAACCTGTCCCGCGCCGGGCTGCTTCGGGTGGCGGGCTCCCTCCCGGTCACCGGCATGACACTTCCCAAGGCCTGGCTGGTGCGCACCTCGCCGGGCGGCGTGACCGAGCGCGTCACCCTGGAGCGGGCGGCGGCTGAGCTGTCCTTCGCCGCGCTGGTGCCGGCACTTGAGGCGCTCCCGTCCGGGTACACCCATGCGAGCGCCGAGCTCGTTCGGTTCAAGAAGGCCATCGCGCTCAACGTGTACTTCCAGCAGGAGGAGGCCGACTTCGGCGCGGGGCCCATCCGGCTCCACGAGGAGCAGGCCGCCAAGCTCCCGCCGGCCTCCTCGGCCAGCCAGTCCGAGGTCGAGGTGCGAGGCGTGGTGGGTCGGTGGATCCCCGACCGCAACCAGCTCGAGTGGGTCGAGGACGGCGTGTACTACTCGCTCGATGCGGCGGAACTGGAGCTGGCCTACCTCCTGACCGTGGCCGAGTCCCTCGAGGTGTACGCGGCGCCGTGAGGCTCGGCGGCGTCCTGCGGGTGGCGGGTGGCGCCGTCGCCGGGTTCGTCGCCGGCGCCGTCCTGACCCTGTCGGTCCAGGGCTCAGGAGTCCCCGATCGCAGGCGGGATGGCGGGGCTCGAGTGCCCGTGCCCACCACCACGCCCGAGGCCTCGGAGACCTTCCTGGCGTGGACCCCGGGCGGACTCCCCCCGGGGTTCCGGCAACGGGTCGAGAGCCTTCCCGGGATCAAGCGGGCCGTGGTCGTCGCCAGCGACACCGTGTGGATGACCCGGTCCAACTCGGCCCAGGGCGAGGTGGTGGACGATCCCCCGGAGGGGTTCCAGATCCCGCTCGAGGTGGCGGCGGTGGACCCCAGGGACTACACGCCGTTCCTGCCGCCGGCCGATCGCACCGTGGTGATCGCGCTCGGACAGGGCGATGGGACGTCGCAGGGGATCCTCGGTGCCAGCAGCGCTCGCCTCCGTGGGCTGGGCCCGGGCGCCGTCCTTCAGTTCGGCGCCGTGCGGGTTCAGGTCGCCGCGGTCCTCCCGGACGAGCTGGTGGGGGCGCACGAGCTCCTGGTGTCGCGGAAGGTGGGACGCGAGGTCGGCATCACCCGCGACCGGTACGCGCTGCTCCAGCCTTCCGGGCACCCCACCGACCGCCAGCTCACCAAAGAGGTTCGGAGCATCCTCCCCCCGGGCCTGCCGGTGCGGGTCCGAGCCCCCGGCGACACGCCCTACTTCCGCCAGGGCGACGCCGTGCTCCCGCCCGTCCAGATCAAGATGCTGTTCGGCGAGTTCGCGGCGAGGCCGGACCCGAGCCGCCCCGGCTATCTCCTGATCGACCCGGCGTGGGAGGGGGCCCACATCGCCACCGAGCGTGTCCCCCTCCTCGGGCGGGTCACGTGCAACGTGGCGCTGTTCCCTCAGATCCGGGGAGCGATCGACCAGCTGATCGTCGATGGCCTGGCCGGCGCCGTCCACAGCCACTCGGGTTGCTATGCCAGGCGGTACGCGAACCGCGATCCCTCGCAGGCTATCTCGCACCATACGTGGGGCATCGCTTTGGACATCAACGTGCCGGAGAACCCGTACGGCGCGCCTCCCGACCAGGACGCGCGGATGGTCGCGGTGTTCGAGGCGTGGGGGTTCATCTGGGGCGGCACGTTCGTGCGCCCCGACGGGATGCACTTCGAGTATCGCCGCCCGCCCGCCGAGGCCTAGCGAGCGGCGGCTCAGCCGCGGCTAGAGACCGGCCGCCCGGCCGGGATCCGAACAAGCGCGAAGGGAGCAGCGAACATGCGCTCTCTGCACTAGCTCGGTGCGGGCGGCTTGCCGCCACGTCCCGAGCATGCCTCCCGCGGCAGCACGCGCGTGGGTTTCTGCTCCCTTCACGGTCACCCGAAGGCGACACCCCGATTCTAGTCTCGGGGCGGCGAGAGCGCGAACCGGCAGACGACGGAGAGAGGGGCGGCCAGGCCGCCCTCTCTCCTCGTCCAACCGGATCCCAGGGTCAGCCGAGCGTGAACTCCTGGGTCTGGGGATTCAGGTGCCCGAGCTTCATCGCGCCGGCCACCGCCGGGTCGCTGAGGTTCCAGACGATGAGCCCGCGCGTGATGTCGGACTCGTAGATCCGCCCGTCGTACCAGTACGTCGACCAGTCGCCCCCTAGCTCGATCGCCGCCGGGTTCTGCGGATTGACGAGCGGCGACGGGTCGGCGAACGCGATCTCTCTTGCGTTCGTCGGGTCCGTGAAGTCGACGACGCTGATCCCCGACTGGTAGTTGCCGGCGACGAGCAAGTAGTCGCCGCTCCGGGTCGGCACGACATTGAAGTTGTGCCACGTGCAGTTCTCCAGGTTCGTCTGCGGCCGCGGGAGGACGAACGACCCAAGGTCACCGCCCGTGTCGGCGTCGAAGAAGAACAGCGACCGGTTGGTGATGCTGCTCGTCGCCTGACACTGTGCCTGGCCGCCGCCCCCCGGCTCGTGCCCGAAGATCAGCACCTCTCCGTCCCAGGTGAAGGACGCCGAGTGGCCGATGCCGACTCCGGGGACCGAGCGCGAGAAGAGGATCTGGGGATCCTCCAGGGAGCCGCCGTCCGCCGGATCGAGGCTCCACACCGAGAAGCCGTTGCCGCCGGCGCAAGCCGCCTTCATGACGTCGCCCAGGATCACGCCGGTGTCGTGACAGGCGCGGACGGGTAGAGGGTTCGCGCTGACCCGGCCATGGGCGGGCAGCCCCGCCTTGATCGTGTTGCCGTCCGCCAGCGACAACATCACCGACGGGATGGTGATCGATGGGTCGTCTCCACCCATGGTGATCGGGGCGCCGGCAATGTTGTTGGCGACGATCACCGCGATCGCCCCGGCGTTCTGGGCGTTGGTCACCTTCTGTACGAACGTGCATGTGCCTCGATCGAGCAGAGCGATCGAGCCGGCCGGAAAGCCGGCGAACGGCTCGCAGCCATCCGACGTCGGGGCGACGCCGTCGTTCACCAACACGACGTCGCCGGCCACGCCCTCCACGGTCGGCTGGGGACCGAATGCGGCACCGGTGGCCTGGTAGGTGCCGGCCGCGGACGAGGGCGGGTCGATCGTGACGAAGTTCGGCAGGCTGAAGGCGGGGTCACCCGAGGCCTCGAAGCGAAGGACGCTCGCGTTCGCCGGGTCGTCGAGTGGGAT
Source organism: Actinomycetota bacterium (assembly GCA_036397275.1). Taxonomy (GTDB): domain Bacteria; phylum Actinomycetota; class UBA4738; order UBA4738; family HRBIN12; genus AC-69. The sequence goes on along the minus strand of DASWJF010000216.1, from coordinate 5,796 downwards.
CTCGACGATGTCGATCCCAGGCCTGGCGGCGCTGGACGCGCTGTTGTAGACGAGCAGCCGCCCGTTCTCAACGTCAGGTACCAGGGTCGCCGTGTGCGAGCCCTGTACGACGGGCACGAAGGCGTAGCCGACAGGGTTCAGCGGGTCGCTCACGTCGAAGATGTGGAGACCCTCCTGCCCAGCGGGGGTGAACAGGTCCCCGCAGAACCTGCCGCCCGACGGGGTCGGCGAGTTCCACGAGCGGATCAGGATGTTGTCCCAGACGAGCACGTCGCCCTGGTTCCCCGTCGTCGTCCCTTCCACGCAGCCGGTGAAGTTGGCGATCTCGACCGGGTTGTCGGGCTCGTGTACATCGATGATCCGGAACCCCTCGTACGTCCCCTGGTACGCGGTCCTCCCCCAGAACGCGAGGTCGGAGTTGAAGATCCCCGCCCCGGGCACCGTGTTGTCCAGGGGAACGACCCGGGCCGAATGGCCCATCGGGTGCATGTTCCTCGACCACGTGAAGGTACTGACGGCCTCGGGCGCCGCCCAGGCGTTCAGCGGAGCCACCAGCACGCCGAAAGCCACACCGAGTACCAGCCAACGAAAACGCCTCATCGCACCTCCTAGAGTCGGCCCCGCTGGTCGAGCCCCAGCGGTTGCAGAGTGCTGTCCTGAGCAGGGAGGGGGCGCGGGGAATGGCTCATTCCTGCCTCCTGGAAAGGAACGATTGTTCCGCGACCGCGCAACGCGTGTCAAACGAGCAGGTGGCCTACCGGGAAATGGGGGCAGGGCTGGCTCACCCGGGTGGGCCCGAGGCCGAGCAGCGGGTCAGCCGGCCTGGCGCCGGCCCGACAGGCGGGACCTGAGCGCCACCCAACCGAGGATCGCCGCCACGACGAGGGCGGCCGCCAGCCCCACGGCGGCCTGGTTCCGCGGACGGGTCGCGACCGTCGCGATCCGGGTCCGCAGCCTGACCGGCCGGCGGAACTCGCGGACGTCCCACCCCCGGGTCTCGGCCTCCCTGCGGAGATCCTTGTCCGGGTTGACGGCCACGGGGTGCCCCACCGCCTCGAGCATGGGGAGGTCGGAGATGGAGTCGGAGTAGGCGTAGGAGCCTTCGAGGTGGATCCCCACCCGCTCGGCGAGATCCCGGATGGCCTGGGCCTTGGCGTCACCGGCGCAGTAGAACTCGAGCTCCCCCGTGTACTTGCCGTCCTCGATCTTGGCCCGCGTGGCGATGACGCCGCTCACGCCGAAGTGCCGGGCCAGGGGGCGCACGACCTCCTCGGGGGACGAGGACACGATGTAGACCCGCCGGCGCTGCTGGCGGTGGAGCGCCATGAGGTCGAGAGCCTCCTGGAACACGAACGGGTCGATGACGTCGATGATGACGTCCTGGACGAGCTCCTCGACCTGCTGGCGGTCCCACCCCTTGGTCAGGGCGAGCATGCCGTCCCTCAGTTTCTCCATCTTCTTCTCGTCAGCCCCGACCAGGAGGTACACGAGCTGGGCATAGGCCCCCCGCAGAAGCTGGCCGCGCGAGACCATGCCCGCCCGGTACATCGGCCGCGACAGGGCGAGCGAGCTGGACTTGGAGATGATCGTCTTGTCGAGGTCGAAGAACGCCGCTTCCATGACCCTTTCATGGTAGAGGACGCCACCGACACGAACCGGACTTCGACCGGCGTATCCTCGGGCATGGAGGCGTCAGGGCGCCTGGTGGGCCCCCCGGTCTTCAAAACCGGTGTGCCGGCGAGAGCTGGCAGGCGGGTTCGATTCCCGTCCGCCTCCGCCACAGCTCCTATCAGGAGGGTCGGCTCCACCGACCCTTGGCCGAGTGAGCCTTTCGTTTCCCGGACCAGTGCGCCTACTCGCCGAGGAGCTTCAGGCCGTATTTCTCCTTTAGTTCGGGAATCCACTCGGGGACGAACGACAGGTCGTACCCCCTGCCCAACTCCGCCCGGCGCTGCTCGAAGTCCTCTGGCATGGCCGCCACCAGGTCGCCCAGCTGATGGAAGAAGCGCTCGAACCCGGAGGGGACGATGATCTCGATCATCCTGGCCGAATCTGGTCCCGGGTTCCAAAACGTGTGCGGCACGCCTCTGGGCTTGATGATGTACGAGCCCGGGCCAGCCACCCCTTCCACGTCGCCGATCCGCGCGCCGAACCGTCCCTCCAGAACATAGGACACCTCGTCCTCCGCCCCGTGGACGTGGGGCGGCACCAGCCTCCCGGGCTCCATCGGGTGCTCCACGATGGAAACGGAGCCCCCGGTCTGGTCGGCGGCGATCTTGAACACGACGCCGAGCCCGCCCAGGTCGATGGCGTCTCCCACCTCCGGGCCGACGACCCGACTGCCCGAGGTTGCCTGCATCCCGACCTCCCTCCTATCGCGATACGCCATGTATCACGATATGTGGAGGCGGATGCTAGTCGGTATCCGCGACGACCGTCAAGTTCAAGATACACTGCGTGTACTGATATGGCTCGGAAGTACGAACTGAGGCGACGCGCCGAGCGCCGGGAGGAGACCCGGCGGCGGATCGTGGAGGCGACCGTCCACCTGCATGGCACGGTGGGTCCGGCCAGGACCCAGGTCAGCGCCATCGCCGAGCGGGCCGGCGTGGAGCGGGTGACGGTGTACCGTCACTTCCCCGATCAAGCCTCGCTGCTGCGGGCCTGTCAGGAGCACTATCTCGCCGGGCACTCCCCACCCGACGACTCCTGGAAGCGGATCGAGGACCCGGAGGCCCGGCTTCGCGCCGGCCTGGCCGCCGCGTACTCCTTCTACGCCGATAACGAAGCCATGATGGCGAACGTGCTGCGGGACGCCGAGGTCCTTCCGGTCGGCGGGGGGTTCCTCGGCTTAAAGCGCGACACGGTGCGGGCGCTCGACCGAGGATGGGGCCTGTGGGGTCGGCGCCGCGTGCACCTGACCGCGGTCCTCGACCTGGCGGCAGACTTCCACACGTGGCGATCGCTCGTTCGTCGGATGGGGCTCAGCGAGCAGGAGTCGGTCGACCTCGTCGTCCGGTGGGTTCGGTGCCTCTCGCGTGACGAGCCGGGATCCGGCCACGGGGTCCGGTAGCGGTTGCGAAACGGCACCGTGCCCCGATCCGCCGCGCACGGCGGCTCGGCCCTGGACAGTCGCAACAACGGAGGGACATAATCACCGCACGGTGGAGTTGCACACGCCCCTGTGCGACGAGCTCGGGATCGAGTACCCGATCTTCTCGGTCGGGTTCGGCTTGGGCGCGCCGCCTGAGCTGGCAGCTGCCGTGTCGAACGCGGGCGGGTGCGGGGTCGTGGGAACGGGCGGCGGGATGACCACGGAGCACGTTCGCCCGCAGATCCTGCGCGTCCGCGAGCTGACCCAGCGGCCGTTCGGCGCCAACGTGATCCTGGTCGGCCAGGATGATCCTGAGGCCCGTCCGCGATTGGACGCGAGGATCGCCCTGCTCATCAAGGAGCGGGTGCCGCTGATCGTCTTCTTCTGGGGTGATCCATCGCCCTACGTGAAGGACGCACACCGGAACGGCGTCAAGGTGTTCATCCAGGTGGGCTCCGTGGAGGAGGCCAAGGCCGCGGCAGAGGCCGGGGTCGACGCCGTCATCGCGCAGGGCAGCGAGGCGGGCGGCCACGTCAAGAGCACCACACCGATCTGGGAGATCGTCCCGGCCACCGTCGAGGCGGTGAAGCCGCTGCCCGTGCTCGCCTCCGGCGGCATCGGCGATGGCAGAGGGATCGCGAAGGCCATCCGGCTCGGCGCGCAGGGAGTCTCGCTCGGAACCCGGTTCGTCGCGAGCGAAGAGGCGTGGCTCCATCAGGTGTACAAGGAACGCGTCGTCAAGAGCACCGCTGAGGACACGGTCTATGCCGAAGACCTCTTCGACATCGGGTGGCCGAACGCACCCCACCGAGTGATCCGAAACAAGGTCGTCGAGGAGTGGGAGGCGGCCGGGCGGCCTCCTCCGGGCAAGCGGCCGGGGGAGGGGACCACGATCGGGATGTACCGGTATCCGTGGGGTGAGGAAGAGCCCTGGCACCGCTACGAGGTCGCCTCGCTGATCCCCGGCTTCCAAGGGGACGTCGAGTACGCACCGATGTGGGCCGGCAGATCGGTGAGCGAGTTGAACGACATCAAGCCGGCCGGGGAGATCGTCCGCGACCTCGTTCGCAAAGCGGAGGAAGCCCTCGCCGCCCCCTCCCAGACCGATCCCTGAGATCAGGAACGAGCGTCCTCCCCGAGGATCGTCGCCACGACCGCCGAGTAGTCGAGATCGGAGGCGCCGCGCCGCGCCGCTTCATCCAGCCAGGCGCGGGCGGCTCGTGCCAACTTGAGGTCCTGGCCGGCGGCATCAGCCGTATCCATGACGAGCCGGAGATCTTTCGCGGCGAGTCCGAGCTTGAAGTTTGGCGGGTATCGCCCGGCCGCCACGTTCGCCCTCTTGGCGCGGACGGCCGGTCCGATCGGCGAGTCGGCGAGGACGTCGAGCAACGCGCCGGGTTCGAGGTCCAACGATTCCCCGAGCGCCAGGGCCTCGCCGAGGGCCACGATCGCCGCCCCGAGCGTCAGGTTGACCACGAGCTTCATGGCCGCGCCCGACCCCGGACCGCCCGTGCGGCGAATCTCACCGAGCGACTCGAGGATGGGCCGGGCGCGCGCGAAATCCTCGTCGGTCGCTCCGACGAAGATGTGCAGCCGCCCCTCGGTGGCCTCGGGGACGCTTCCCCGCACCGGCGCGTCCACCAACGACACGCCTTCGGGAAGGCGAGCCCCGACCGAGCGAACGGCCTCTGGCCCGACCGTTGACATGTCGATCAGGATCTGACCGGGACCGAGCGCCGCCGCCAGGCCCCCATCCGCAAACAGCACCGCCTCGAGGGCTTCGGGCGTGGCGAGCATCGTGATGGCGAACTCGACGCCTGCGGCGGCCTCGGCCGGTGAGGAGGCCACGACGGCTCCCCGCTGGCGAAGGGGCGCGGCCCGCTCGGGGGTGCGGTTCCAAACGGTCACGTGGTGACCGGCCTCGAGCAGGCGAACGGCCATCGGCGAACCCATCTGACCGAGCCCGAGAAACGCGATCTTCGACATCGCCTATCCCTCCTCGCTTCTCACATGCCCTCCGGCGATGGGCCCGTCACCGGCACGGCGCTGGACAGGATCCGGTCGATCTCCTCGCGGTCCTGCTCCGAGAGCGCGATGTCGGCAGCCGGCACCGTCCCATCGAGCTGCGACGCACGGCGTGCTCCCACGATCGCCACGTGCACGGCCGGGTGAGCGATGGCCCAGGCCACCGCGAGCTGCGGAAGCGTGATGCCGCGCCCGTCCGCGTACGCCTTCAGGCGCTCCACCACCTGGAGGTTCCGCCGATAGGTCTCCCCCGTGAAGTCGGAGCTGTGGCTTCGCCAGTCGTCGGCCGGGAACGTCGTCTCGGGCGTCATCCGCCCCGACAGCAGGCCGTGGGCGAGGGGGCCGTAGATCAGGACGCCGATGTCGTGATCGGCCGCGTAGGGGAGGATCTCGGCCTCGATGCCTCGGCGGAACATGTGGTACGGGGGCTGATCGGTCTCCACCCGCCCGTACCGGGAGAGCTCGTCCATCTGCTTGGCGTCGTAGTTCGACACGCCAACGTGGCGGATCTTTCCCTCCCGAACCAGACCCTCGAGGGCCTCCCCCGTCTCCTCGGGCGGCGTGTGTCCGTCGGGCCAGTGGATCTGGTACAGGTCGATGTGGTCGGTCCCGAGGTTGCGAAGGCTCGACTCCACGCCCTCTCGCAGCCACCGGGCGCTGGCGTCCCTGAGCACGGT
>DASWJF010000215.1:0-4365 GCA_036397275.1 Actinomycetota bacterium | reverse complement strand
CGGGCCCGGGAGCGAAGCGGCGACAGGAGCGGCTTCCACCGGCTGCTGTACGTGGCCCTGCCCCAGTCCGACATGGATCGGTGGAACGAGCTGCTCCGCGAGCACGGCATGGACCCCGTGGACCCGACCCAACCGTTCATGCCGCAGGGGGTGGCCGACGAGACCATCGCCGTCGTCGTGGATTGCTCGCCGGTCTACAAGCAGAAGATCGAGGCGCTCCGGCAGCACAAGACCCAGGGCGAGCTGGAGGACGTCCCCTTCGAGCTTTGGCCCGAGGTCGTGGGGCGCGAGGCGTTCGTCATGGCCTGGCCGGACCGGGGGCCGGGCGACCCGGTGCTCTCCGACGTGTTCGAGGGACTCCCGGGCGCGTAAGCTCGGGGGCCGTGGATATCGAGATCCGAACCATCACGCCCGACGAGTTCGAGGTGTACACGCTCATGCTCGAGACGGCCTTCGGGGCGCACGGTCGCCCCGAGGACGTCGAGCGGGAGCGGAGTGTGGCCGAGATCGACCGGTGCCTGGGGGCCTTCGACGGCTCACACATGGTCGGTGGGGCCTCCGCCGTCTCGTTCGTCATGACCGTCCCCGGCGGCACGATGCGGACCGCGGGGGTCACCGGGGTCGGCGTCAAGCCGACCCACAGGCGGCGCGGGGTGAACTCGGCCCTGATGCGTCGGCAGCTCGACGACGTTCGAGCTCTGGGGGAGCCTGCGGCGGCCCTGTACGCCTCCGAAGGCGGCATCTACGGCCGGTTCGGGTACGGCCTCGCCTCGTTCACGTGCTCCATCGACGTCGAGCAAGGGCACTCCGCGTTCGTGCGGGGCTACGAGCCGAGCGGGCGGGTCCGCCTGCTCGAGCGCGCGGAGGCGCTTGAGGCGTTCCTCCCCGTGTACGACGCCGCCCGCCGGGAACGGCCGGGGATGATGGAGCTCGATGCCCGATGGTTCGACTACCGCCTCGACGAGAGCGACCACCACGGCCGCGAACAGCGCCCGTGGTTCTACGCGGCCCACGAGTCCGGCGACGGGATCGACGCGTACGCCGTCTACCGCGTGAAGCACGAGTGGGGTGACGAGCGGAAGAACGAGCTCGCGGTGGAGGAGCTCGTCGCGCTCTCGCCGCAGGCCTACGCCGACATGTGGCGGTTCTGCTTCGACGTGGACCTGATCGACCGCGTCACGGCGTGGAACCGTCCCCCGGACGAGCCGCTGCTCCATCTCCTCCGCACGCCGGACCGGCTTCGGCTCAAGGCAGGGGACGGGCTGTGGGTCCGGCTGGTGGACGTGGCGAAGGCCCTCGAGGCCCGGAGGTACGCGACCGCGGGCCGCGTCGTGTTCGAGGTGCGGGACCTGTTCTGCCCGTGGAACGAGGGCCGGTACGAGCTGGACGGCGGACCGGCCGGCGCCTCGTGCCGGGTGACCGATGCCGAGCCGGACCTCGACCTCACGGTGAACGACCTCGGTGCGACGTACCTCGGCGGCTCCACGTTCCGCCAGCTCCATCGGGCCGGCCGGATCGTAGAGGAACGAGCCGGTGCGCTGGCTCGCGCGGACTCCATGTTCGCTTGGGATCCCGCGCCGTGGTGCTCGTTCATGTTCTGAGCCCGCGGTTCTGAGCCCGCGGGCCGCGTGCCGCCGCCGGCTACCCGGCGAACCCCTGGACGATCAGCCAGCCGCCGAGGGCGCCGAGGGCTACGGCGAGCACATTCCCCAAGATCCTGAGCGATCGCTCGCCGACCCGGTGAGCCCCGCTCCCCAACAACACCATGCCCGTGTCCATCAGCGACACACCGGCCATGAGCGCGCCGGCCGTGACGAGTGCCAGCGCGATCCCGCCGTCGTGAGCCGCATTCGCCGCGACGGCCGCTCCGGTGGTCGCGAGGAACACGTACACGCCGGGATTCAGGATGACGGCGACGACGCCCCGGAACGCAGGGTGCAACTCCCGCCGTGGCCCGTCCAACTTTCGGGGCCGGCGGTTCTCCCGTATCGCGTCGACGGCGAGGAACACCAGGAACGCCCCACCGATCACCCGGACAGCCGAGAGGAACGCATCGCCCGGTTCGACCGAGGAGAGCCCCGCCGCCAGCAGGGCCAGCATGACCCCGAAGGTGGCGTTCGCGCCAGCCATGGCCCGCAGGCCCCGGGTCACGCCGCCCCGCGAGGCCTCCGAGAACAGAAGGAGCTGCACGGGGCCGGGCGACGTCCCGAGGGCGACGCCGATCCCGAACGCGGCGATCGGGTGGGAGAGGTCGAGGGCCACGTCAGGAGAGCCGGAGCTCCTCCACCCGGATGTCGCCGCCCTCCTCGGTCAGCAGCACCCCCTCGCACTCAGAGAGCGGCTCGACCTCCCGTCCGGCTAGGCGCAGAACAGCCTTCTCGATGAGCGGGGTATGGCCCACGGCCAGCCCCCGTCCGCCCTCCGGCACCGCCGCCAGGAGCGCGCGGAGCACCGACCCGAGCTGCTCGGGCGAGCCGTCCGTGCCGTTGCCTGCCAGGCCGGGGACCACGGCGTGCTCGGGGAGCTGCTGGCCCGATGCTTGGAGGAACCAGGCCACGGTCTCGGCGGCCCGCTTCGCCGGCGAGACGAACACCACGTCGTAGCCGCCCGTGAGGGTTCGGCCGACCTCCTCGGCCTGGACCTGGCCCTCGGGAGAGACCCGGTCAGCGTTCGGGTCACGCCGCGCGTGGCGACGGATCTCGAGCGTCTTCACTGGCGAGGGCTCCCTCTGTGCGTTCCCGTATGATGCCCGACCGCATGCAGCCTACCCACTCGGTCGCCCGCACCGCCGCTGTGCTCCTCGTCGCCGTGGTCTTCGCCGCGGCGTGCAGCAGCAGCGGGAACGAGCCCGGTCCGAGCGACACGACCGGCACCGACGAGGGGAACCCCACGCCGGTGCAGACCGCCACCGGCCCGCCCGGCACAGCCGTGTACCGGTACGTGAATGCCGGATTGGTGGCCACGATGAGGCTCGACGGCGAGGCCGGCACGTTGGAGATCGAGAACAGGACCGGCCGCGAGCTTCCCCCTCCGGACTTCTACATCCTCGACGCCCGCGACGGCAGCAGGGTGAAGGGCGAGGTCGCGGATACGACTTCCATCCCGGACGGACAGACGATGACGTTCGACGTGTCGTTCTCGGGACTCGAGATCGACGACATCGGCCTGGTTATCCTGCTGATGGGCCGCGACAACTACGGTGCCTTCGTCCGCCAGTAGCGACTCAGCGCGTGCGGCTGGGGGGTTCGGATTCGCCAGCGGCAACGCGGGCCAGGACGAACAGCAGGTCGGATAAGCGGTTCAGGTAGCGAAGCAGGTCATCGTTCAGATCGGTACCTGAGTCGCCGAGTCCCACCACGCGACGCTCGGCCCGCCGTACGACGCTCCGCGCCATGTCGAGGCCAGCCGAGACTGGATTCGCCCCCGGCACCACGAACTCGTTGGGCAGGGGATGCTCGGCCACCAGCTCGTCGATCCGCGCTTCCAGTCGTTGGACCATTTCGGCCGTCACCAGCGACACCCCTGGCTCGAGCTTCGAGCGCTGCTTCGGGTTGGTGGCCAGGTCCGCGCCGACCACGAACAGCTCCCGCTGGAGCGCCAGGATCTCCTCCTTCAGTCCGGCGTCGTCGGCCAGGGCCCGGGCCAGGCCGAGGGCCGCCACGGCCTCGTCGGTGCTGCCGTATGCCTCCGTGGCGGGGTCTGCCTTGGACACCCTTCCCCCGTAAAGGAGCCCCGTGGTTCCGTCGTCCCCGGTCTTCGTGTAGATCCGCGCCACGCGGCTAGGATAGCCCGAGGCCCGGGCGCCACCGGTTCGACGGGCGCCCCCGGGCCACTTGGGAGCACGGGTGCGACGAGGAGCACGGGAGGCTCGGGAACTTCCCCTTCGACGGGAGCGACAGCGGAACCGCGTGGCGCTCGTGCACCGGACCCCACCGGTTCGACCCGTGACTCACCGGGCTCTCGTGCCACGCGGTGGTCACGAACCCCGGGAGGCTGCCACACTTCCCGGGCAACCGGAGCCCTGCGAGGCCCCCGCGCCTCCGGCCCAATCGGAGGCTGATGTGCAACATGTGACTCATGTGGCTCTTGTGTGGCAGGTGCCACGGTGATAGGCTCCGGCCTCAAGCGTGGGGCCGGGCGGCCGGCGCAAGCCAGGTCGCCTGAGCGGGGCCCGACCGCCCGGCCCGACGTCTCCGGGCCCACCATCGGCCGCCGCACCCGGCACGTAAGGAGGAGGCATGGCCGGTAGGTTCGGGGCGGTGGTCACCGCCATGGTCACCCCGTTCCGGGAGGACCACTCGCTCGATCTGGACGGCGCGCAGGAGCTGGCCCGCCATCTCCTGGACCACGGCTCGGACACCCTGG
>DASWJF010000214.1:0-4309 GCA_036397275.1 Actinomycetota bacterium | reverse complement strand
ACGACCTGGACTTCTCGATGGGTGGCGCTGCCCTCGTCCTCGGCTTGGAGCGGCTGCTGCTCCTGGGGCAGGGCGGCAACTACGGGATCAAGCCGGGCGCGACAGGCCCCATCCCGCCCATCACGTGACGGGCGGGCGGGTTGTGGCCCTCGTCCCCGCCCGAAACGAGGCCGACCGCATCGTGGCGACGGTCGCCGGGCTCCGCTCGCTCCCCCAGGTCGCGGAGGTGGTGGTGGTGGACGACGGCTCCACCGACGGGACCGCCGCCGCCGCCCGGGCCGCCGGGGCCACCGTACTCCGGCTCCCCCGCCGAGCGGGCAAGGGCCGGGCGATGGAGGGAGCCCTCCGCCGCCTCGCGCCCGCCGACGTGTGGGTGCTGGCAGACGGTGACCTGGGGGAGAGCGCGTCCCGCCTGGGGCCGGTACTGGCCGAAGTGGTGGCGGCCCGGGCGGACCTGGCCGTGGCGGTGCTGCCGCCGGCCGCGGCCGGTGGGTTCGGCCTGGTCAAGCGGGCCGCGGCGGCGGCCATCCGGCTGCTGTCGGGCTTCCGGGCCCGGGAGGCCCTGTCCGGGCAGCGGGCCATCACGGCCGAGGCCCTGGAGGCGTGCCGGCCCCTGGCCGCCGGGTTCGGGGTGGAGACGGCCATGACCATCGACGCGGTCCGCCGGGGGTTCCGGGTGGTCGAGGTGGAGGCCGACCTGGGGCATCGGGCCACCGGCCGCGACCTCCGGGGCTTCGCCCACCGGGGGCGCCAGGGACTCGACGTCCTCCGGGCCGTGGTGCCGAGGGCGCTGGGGCTTCGATGAGGTGGGGGCGTCTGGCCACCGAGAACTACCGGGGCGTGCGCCTGCCCCGGGTCCTGGGGATCTCGCTGGCCGGCGTCTCGGTCCTCTCGACGCTCGCGGTGGCCACCGGCCCGGGGGTCGCCACGGGCGGCTGGGGGACGCTGGTCGCAACCATGCTGGTGTTCGCGGCCGGCCTGATCGACGACCTGTACCCGATCGGACCGCGTGGCCTGCGGGGCCACCTCCGCTCGGTGGCATCCGGGCATATGACGACCGGCATCCTGAAGCTCATCGTGATCGTGGCATCCTCGGTGATCTGGGTTGCGCTGCAACCTGTTCGGCCGGGATGGGTTCTCGTCTCGGGTGCGATCCTGGTGGCGGGATGCGCGAACCTGTGGAACGGGCTCGACGTGGCACCCGGACGGGCGTTGAAGGCGTTCCTCGTGGTCGGCGTGTGCACGGTCGCGGTCGACTGGAGCCTCCTTGCCACCATGCCTGGGCTGCTCGTTGTGGGGACGTTGCCCGCACTCTCCTTCGACCTGCGGGAGAAAGCCATGTTGGGCGATGGTGGTTCGAACCTCCTCGGGTTCACGGCGGGCATGGGTGTGTACCTTGCCCTGCCCGACCGGGGGGTGGTCCTGGCCGCCGCCATCGCGGTGGCCCTGAACGTGCTTGCCGATACCGTCACCCTGTCGCGGGTCATCGACGCCGCGCCGCCGCTCCGGTGGCTGGACCGGCTGGGCCGCGTCGGCGCTCCCCGCTGAGCGACGAGATCCGCAGGCCTGGCTGAGTTTCGGACCGAACGGGGCGGACGTGTCGGCCGCCTCTGCTACCATGCAATCCCGAGGTGCAAGAAGAGCCGAAGTTCATCTTCGTGACGGGTGGGGTCGCCTCGGGCCTCGGCAAGGGCATCACCACCGCCTCTCTGGGCCGCCTGTTCAAGTCCCGGGGCCTGCGGGTGGCCCTCCAGAAGCTCGACCCCTACGTCAACGTCGATCCCGGCACGTTGAACCCGTTCGAGCACGGAGAGGTGTTCGTGCTGGACGACGGGGCGGAGACCGACCTCGACCTCGGCCACTACGAGCGGTTCACCGACGAGAACCTGCACCGGGGCTCGAATCTCACCACCGGAGCCGTCTACTCCGCCGTGATCCAGAAGGAGCGCCGGGGCGACTACCTGGGCAAGACCGTCCAGGTCATCCCCCACATCACCGACGAGATCAAGGAGCGGATCCGCTCCTACGCGACCGCCGAGAACGCCGACCTGTTGATCGTTGAGGTCGGCGGCACCGTGGGCGACATCGAGAGCCTTCCGTTCTTGGAGGCCATCCGGCAGCTCCGGAACGAGGTGGGCCGGGACCGCTGCGCGTTCGTGCACGTCTCGCTGATGCCGCTCATCGGGCCCACCGGCGAGCTGAAGACCAAGCCCACGCAGCACTCGGTGAAGGAGCTGCGCTCGCTCGGCCTCCAGCCCGACGTGATCGTGTGCCGGTCCGACCGCCCCATCGGCCGCCACCTGAAGGAGAAGATCTCGCTCCTGTGCGACGTGCCGATCTCCGGCGTGATCTCGGCGCCCGACGCCGATTCGATCTACCGGGTTCCGCTCCTCCTGCACAAGGAGGGGCTGGACCGGGAGGTGGCGGGCCACCTGCGGATCGAGGCCGAGCCCGACCTCTCCGAGTGGAGCGCGCTCGTGGAGCGGATCGACGCCGCCACCGAGCCGGTCTCGATCGCGATCGTCGGCAAGTACGTGAACCTCCGCGACGCGTACCTCTCGGTGATCGAGGCCCTGCGCCACGGCGGGTTCCACCACGGCGCGCGGGTCGAGATCACCTGGGTGTCCTCGGACGAGCTCGCAGGAACCGACCCGGCCGTGGCCCTTGCGGGCATCGACGGGATCGTGGTCCCCGGGGGGTTCGGGTGGCGAGGCATCGAGGGCAAGCTCGAGGCTATCCGGTACGCGCGCGAGAACGGCGTGCCGTACCTCGGCCTGTGCCTGGGACTCCAGTGCGCGGTCGTCGAGTACGCTCGGAACGTCTGCGGTCTCGAGGGCGCCAACTCCTCGGAGTTCGACCCGGGCACGGCGCATCCGGTGATCGACCTGCTGCCCGAACAGAAGAACGTGACTGACCTCGGCGGGTCCATGCGCCTGGGGGCGCAGCCGTGCCATGTGGTCCCCGGGACCCGGGCCGCGGCAGCCTACCGGGAACACGTGGTGTACGAGCGGCACCGGCACCGGTACGAGGTGAACCCGGCCTACCACGAGGTCCTCACCCGGGCCGGGCTGGTGTTCTCGGGCCTGTCGCCCGACGGCCGGCTGGTGGAGATCATCGAGCTCCCCGACCATCCGTTCTTCATGGCCGGGCAGTTCCATCCGGAGCTACGCTCCCGGCCCACCCGGCCCCACCCGCTGTTCCGGGAGTTCGTGGGGGCAGCCCACGCCCGCCGGGGGGCCGCGGCGGAGCGCCCGGCCGTCGTGACGGGCTGACCGCGGGGCCCGTGGAGCCGGGGTCGGTCCACCAGGCCTTCCGGGGCCGCCTGATCCGCGTCGAGGTGGAGTCGTGGGACGGACACGACTACGAGGTGGTCCGACACCCCGGGGCCGCGGCGGTGCTCCCCGTGACCCCCCATGGCGACGTGTTGCTGGTCCGGCAGTTCCGTCCGGCGCTTCGCCAAGTCCTCGTCGAGATCCCGGCGGGCCTCCTCGACGTGAACGGTGAGGACGCCTTCACCTGCGCGGCGCGGGAGCTGTTCGAGGAGACCGGCTACCGGCACACGTCGCTCGAGTTCGTGGGCGGCATCTACACGTCGGCCGGGTTCACCGACGAGTACATCCACCTGTTCCTGGCCCGGACCGAGGCCGAGCCGGTTGGGATCCCGGAAACCGGGATCGAGTTGCTGCGCAAGCCCTTCGAGGAGATGGTCGGGGCGGCCAGGGCGGGGCGAGTCCGCGACGCGAAGACCGCTCTGGCGCTGCTCCTGGCCGCGGCCCGGCATTCCGGCACCTGAGCCCGGCGCTTCGCGGTGTCGCGGGATGCGGTCGGGTAGGCTTGGGCGCATCCCCGCCCGGAGGGAGCAAGGCGTGATCGTCGGGATCCCGCGTGAGGTCAAGGACAACGAGTTTCGCGTGGCGCTCACGCCGGAGGGCGCCCGAGAGATGGTGGATGCCGGGCACACGGTGCTCATCGAGGAGGGAGCCGCCGCGGGGTCCAGCCTTCCCGAGGAGCGTTACAAGCGGGCCGGAGCCCAGTTCGTGGCCGCCGCAGAGGACGTCTGGCGCGAGGCCGACCTGATCCTCAAGGTAAAGGAGCCCCAGCCGACGGAGTACGACCTCCTCCGGGAGAGGCAGGTCCTCTTCACCTACCTCCACCTGGCGGCGGGCCGGGAGCTCACCGAGGTCCTGATGCGGCGCAAGGTCGCGGCGGTCGCCTACGAGACCGTGCAACTCGCCGATGGCAGGCTTCCGCTCCTCGCCCCGATGAGCGAGATCGCCGGGCGGATGGCTCCCCACGTCGGAGCGTCCCT
>DASWJF010000213.1:0-3664 GCA_036397275.1 Actinomycetota bacterium | reverse complement strand
CGGGCAGGTCAGCGTGCGGGTGATGCCCTCCACCGACTGGATCCTGGCCACGACCAGCTTGCCCAGCTCGTCGACGTTCTTGGACTCCGCCCGGACGATCACGTCGTAGGGCCCGGTCACGTCCTCCGCCTCCGTCACACCCGTGATGTCCCGGACGTCCTTCGCCACCTGCGCTGCCTTCCCGACCTCGGTCTGGATCAGGATGTAGGCTTGGACCACGGCTGACCTCCCCTTTGGGTGAGGCCCCAGCCTATCCACCGGCCCCCGGCCACGGCAACGCCGGTTCCTCCATGCCGACGGCGGCGAGATAATCGGAGCGTGGCACGCCGCAGGAAGAAGCCCGCAAAGGCCGGAGGGTTCCTCCAGGCCTATCGGCGGATCCGCAAGCCCATGCCGCCGCCCGAGCGCGTCATCGAAGATCGCCGCCGGCGTCTCGAGGACGAACGGGCCCGGCGAGAGATGGAGGAGGGTGAGCCGGAACGCTTCCCTGGAGACGAGTGATCTTCGAGGACCGCGTGGAGGCCGGGGAGCGGCTGGCCAAGGCGCTGGTCGACTACTCGGGGGCCGACGCCGTGATCCTGGCCATCCCCAGGGGCGGTGTGATCGTGGGCGAGGTCGTGGCCAGGCAGCTCGGGGTCCCGCTCGACGTGGTCGTCCCCCGCAAGATCGGAGCGCCGGGGAACCCTGAGCTCGGCCTGGGCGCGATCGCCCCGGGGGTGCGGGTGATCGACCCCCGGATGGTCGAGATGCTCGGCGTCTCGGAGAGCTACCTGGAGCGGCAGATCGCGGCCGAGGAGGAGGAGATCGAGCGACGGCTCGGGGCCTACCGGGGCGGACGACCCCCGGCCGACGTGGCCGGGAAGGTGGCCGTCGTGGTCGACGACGGGGTGGCCACCGGGGGGACGGCCTTTGCCGCCCTGCGGTGGGCGAAGGCCCAGGGGGCGAGCACGGTCGTGCTGGCCGTGCCCGTGGCCCCGGGCGCGTCGATCGGGCGCCTCGAACAGGAGGCCGACCGGGTGGTCGTGCTCTCCGCGCCCGAGCCGTTCTTCGCCGTGGGCGAGTGGTACCGGCGGTTCGACCAGACCACCGACGAGGAGGTGGTCGCGGCCCTCGCCCGAGCCGCGGGGAGACAGGGGTGAAGGTTTTCGAGCTCGTCGTGGCGGGCCTGCTTGCAGCGGGGGGACTCCGCTCCCTGTGGACGTGGTCGCGTCGGCGGTTCGAGAGCACCGAGGTCAGGGACCAGTTGCTGTACGCGCTTTACCTCACGGGGCGGATCGGGCTGTGGTTCGCGTTCGCCGGGTTGTTCCTGATCTACGCGCTCACCGGCATCGAGGGTAGGCCCACCACCGAGCTCGGCCGGTTCCGGTGGTACTTCCTGGTGCCCATCTCGCTGGCAACCCTCCAACTCCTCGCTGGGTTCGCCCTCGGACGCCGGTCGGTGGACTAGCGGCCGGTGCGTCGAACCGGCGACCGCCGGTTCAGGCGACCGCCGAGACGATGTCCTTTGACAGCTCCGGGAACTTCTCGAGGCTGTCTTTGCGATCGGCCTTGAACCGCTGAACGAGCTCGCGGTACTCGTCGTTTCGCCCCTGCCGCTCGTACAGGCGGCGAGGCTGGAGCAACTCGGGGTCCTCGATGCCCGGGACCTCCTTGGCGATCCGGTAGCCGAAATCGTCGTCGGCGGTCCACGAGATCGTTCCCTCGGCGATCGACTTCACAATGGCCGAGGAGTGCGGGATCTTCACCTTCTTCGACCGCTCGTCGTCCTCACGGCCTCCGACCCGGCCGGTGTTCATGAGGAACACGTCGATGGGGTGGGAGGCGAGGAGCTCCAGGATGCGGTTGCCCTGGAGGCCGTGGGGGAGCGGGAAGAACGGGTTGGTCCCGGGGACCCGGAGGAACTTGCCCTCCTCAGCCTTCCCTCCGGCGGAGGTCCCGGTGGTCTCGCCGAGCATGAAGTAGGCCGCGGCCTGTTCCTGAGAGAGCTGTGCCACGGCGGGGATGATGTTCTCGTTCCAGTTCAGGATGAGCAAGCAGTCGACCGTGCCGACCGCACGGGCATCGCGGAACCGGCCCAGGTCGTCCATCCCGAACACGGCTCGCCCGTTCTTCGTGTACGAGGTCTCGAAGAAGTTCACCCTGGCCTTCTGGTCCTGGTACACGTTCTCCAGGTAGGCGGTTGGCTGGGTGACGGCCCGGAAGATGTTCGGCTCGAAGTCGGGGTCCAGGCTGAAGGTCTTGGCGAAGCATCCGTTCTCGGTGCCGAAAGTCTCGCCCCCCGGCATGAGCGCCACGAAGTCGTCCTGCACCGGCAGGGAGTCATTCTGGGTCGTGAACGTGGTGGTCGTCTTACCGGTCCCGGAGAGCCCGATGATGAGGAAGACCTTCTCGCCGCCGTCGGTGGGGATCACCTTGCACCCGGCGTGGAGGCCCAGGCCGCCGCGTCCGTAGACGATGCGGTTCCACATCCGAAGGCCGCCCTTCTTCGACTCCCCGAAATAGTCCGAGTTCAGGACCCGCGTCACGCCGTTCTCGAGGTCCACCGCGATGACCCGGTCGTCGGGATAGCCGGGGGCGGGGAGGTTCGGTGTGTACACGACCTGCACCTCGGGCTCGCCGCCCTCCCTGGAGAAGTACAGCTTCTGTTGCATCCCGGCGACGTTGGCGTTGGCCTTCTCGATGGAGAGCCTGGCGGGCGTGCGGAACGTCTCGTCGTTGCCGATGTAGCCGTCGATCACGACCATGTCCTGCTTCGCGATGTACTCGTCCTGGAGCCTCGCGATGCGGTCGTACTCCTCGCGGGTCATGGTCTTGCCGCTGGCCGTGGAGGGATCGTCGGTGACCACGAACGTGCTGCCGGCGGATCGGGAGGTCACCCGGGTCTGGACGTTCACGTTGTCGAACTCCGTGATCCGGCTCTGCGGCATCTCCTCGGTGAACTTCCGTAGTTCCGCGGGGGACGGGTTGTCGTGGAGGGTTCGGGCTTCGAGCTGCAAGGGTGTCTCCTTCGGGCCTCGGTCACCGCGGCCCCGAACAGGACCGCCTCGCTGGATAGGGGCTAGATTCTAGCCGACGAGCCCGCCGGCCCTTCTGCTCGCCGGTCGGATGGGCGTTCGACGACACGGCGGACGCGGGATGGATCTGAGCGAGGACGAACTGATCGCCGCCCTCCGACGGGTGCTCTCCGGCGAGGCGTCCGGGGTCGAGGTGGGGATCGGGGACGACGCGGCCGTGGTGGAGGTCGGCGGAGGCTCGCTGGTCCTGACCACCGACATGCTCGTGGAGGGCGTGCACTTCGACCGGGCTTCGATCTCGTCTCGCGACCTGGGGGCGAAGGCGGTCGTGGTGAACGTGTCGGACGTGGCGGCCATGGCGGGGAGCCCCCGGTACGCGCTGGCGTCGATCGGGATCCCCCCGGACGTCGCGGCGTCATGGGTCATGGAGCTGTACGGCGGGATGCGCGCCGCCTGCGAGGAGTACGCGCTCACGCTGGTGGGGGGCGACACGAACCGGGCGGACCAAATCGTCATCTCGGTCGCGGTGGTGGGGGAGGTCGCGCCGGGACGCGCGGTCACCCGATCGGGGGCGCGGCCCGGCGACCTCGTGGTGGTCACGGGCTCGCTGGGGGCCGCCGCCGGCGGGTTCTCGCTGTCCCGGGCCCACC
>DASWJF010000212.1:0-13093 GCA_036397275.1 Actinomycetota bacterium | reverse complement strand
GGGCTCGAGCGACGGTGTTCTGATGGACATGCCTGTGGTTGCGAGCGGCAAGCGGCTGGTCGGCCATGTCGTGCAGGCGACGACCGACTCCGCCGTCGTCCAACTGATCGTTGACCCCGACTCGGCGGTGGCCGCTCGCTTGGAGATGTCGCGGCAGACCGGCCTGGTCTCGGGCCATGGAGACCAGGACATGCGGATGGGATTGGTGGACGTCACAACCGATGTGGAGGCGGGTGAGCAGGTGGTGACGGCGGGCTATCGGATCCCGGGGGTGGCGCAGGGCCTGTACCCGCCGGGCATCCTGATCGGGACCGTGTCCCGGGTGCTGCCCGACGAGGTGGCTTTGGAGAAGTTCGTCACGGTGAGCCCGGCCGTGGACTTCTCCACTCTCGACATCGTGCTGGTGGTCCTGTCGGATGCGTCGAGGTAGCCTGGCTCGTGCGCCGGTTCCTCACGCTCACCGCCGTGATCGTCATCGCGCTGCTGGCGCAGACGACTGTCTTCGCGGACGTGCGGCTGCTCGGCGTGCGCCCCGAGCTCATGTACCTGCTCACGATCGTGTTCGCTCTCCTCGAGGGGCCGTCATCCGGGGCCATCACCGGGTTCGCCGGCGGCATGGCCCAGGACTTCCTGCTGAACCAGCCCAAGGGCATCACGGCCCTCACGCTCACCCTGGTCGGCTACGCGGTGGGGCTGCTCCGCCAGTACATCGTGAGCCCCTCGCCCATCCTGCCGGCGCTGATGGTGGGCGGGGGCACCTTCGCGGGGGTGCTGTTCTACGGCGTGGTGTCGTTCCTCCTCGGGCAGTTCGACAGCACGGTCCTCTACCTTCTCCGCGTGGCGGCGCTCGCTGCCTTGTACAACGCCATCCTCACGCCGCTGCTGTACCCGCTCCTCCGACGGCTGGCCGAGGGGTCGCGGTCACAGAGGGTGGTTCGGTGGTGAGGGGCCGGTGACGGGGGACCGGGCGGGGCTGCGGCTGAAGGTCCTGGCCGGGCTGGTGGCGTTCATGTTCGCCGCGCTCACCACGCGCCTGTGGTTCCTCCAGGTGCTGGCGTCGGAGGCGTACCAGGCGGAGGCCACGCAGAACTACGTCCGGTTGGTTGGCCTGCCCGCACCCCGCGGGCGGATCCTCGACGACACCGGCACCGTGCTCGTGGAGAACCGGAGGAGCCTGGTCGTCACGGTGAACCGGCAGGCGGCGGGCGACGACCTGGAAGAGGTGCTCTACCGGCTGTCGAAGCTGCTCGGCGTGCGGGTCGAGGAGCTCGCGTCCCGGGTGGAGGACCCCCGATACTACGTGTTCCAGCCGGTGCCGGTGGAGGTGGACGCGCCGAAGCGGGTCGCCTTCTACATCGGCGAGCACAGCGAGGAGCTGCCGGGGGTCGAGTGGCTGGAGGTGCCGGTCCGGGTGTACCCGGAGGGGACCCTTGCGGCGCACGTCCTCGGGTACCTGGGGCAGATCAGCCCCCCCCAGCTCGAGGACCCGGCCTTCGCCGACTATCAGCCGGGGGACGAGGTCGGCAAGACCGGCGTGGAGGCCCAGTACGAGCCGTTCCTTCGGGGAACCGAGGGCTTGATCAAGCTCAGGGTGAACTCGGCCGGCGAGATCCTGAGCCCGATCGGCGAGCGATCCCCCCAGCCCGGGAACGACGTGGTCCTCACCATCGACGTCGACGCCCAGAGGCTGGCCGAGGAGAGCCTCTCCCTCGGCCTCCAGTCGGCCCATGGGATCTTCGAAGGCGGCACCGGACGCTCCCTCCAGGCAACCGGCGGCGCGGTGGTCGTGATCGACCCCACCACCGGCGCCATCAAGGCCCTGGCGTCGTCGCCGACGTACGACCCGGCCCTGTTCGTGCAGAGCATGTCGAGCAACGAGTACGAACGGCGGTTCGGGGTGGCGAAGGACTATCCGCTGCTGAACCGGGCCATCCAGGGCCTGTACCCGCCAGGCTCCGCCTACAAGCCGTTCGTCTTGCTGTCGGCCCTGCATCGGGGGATGGTGTCGACCTCCGACTACTACCCCTGCCCCCCGTTCTGGGAGGTGCCGGAGGACCCGCTCGAGGAGGTTTTCAACAACTGGACCTCGGCGAATCTCGGGTCCATCAGCCTGGCCCGGGCCCTGTGGGACTCGTGCGACACGGTGTTCTACCCGATCGGGTACGACTACTGGCGTCGCTTCTACCCGCCGACCGACCCGCCGGTCGAACCGCTCCAGCGCGATCTGGAGGCGATGGGGTTCGGGCGGCCGACCAATCTGGACCTGCCGTTCGAGTACTCCGGCCGGGTGCCCGATGCCGATTGGAAGGCGAGCATGAACGAGCAGTTTCCGAAGCTCTTTCCTGACGGCGACTGGTTCCCTGGTGACTTCATCAACATGTCGATCGGCCAGGGCGACACGCTCGCCACCCCGCTCCAGATCGCCGCAGCCTACGCCGCCATCCAGAACGGTGGCCGGATGTGCGTGCCGCACGTCTTCATGCGGGCCCAGAGGCCCGGAGGGAAGGCCATCCGATCGTGGCAGCCACGGTGCGGGCGGCGGCTGCCGGCCACCCAGGCGCAGATCGAGTACGTGCGCCAGGCCCTGACCCAGGTCCCGGTGCAGGGGACGGCGACCTTCGCGTTCAGGGGGTTCCCCTTCTCGCAGGTCTCGGTGGCCGGAAAGACCGGCACCGCGGAGGTGTTCGGCCGGCAGGACTACTCGTGGTTCGCGGCCATGACACAGGTGCCGGGGCGCCAATACGTCGTGGTGGCCCTGGTCGAGCAGGGGGGTCACGGGTCCGAGACGGCGGCCCCCATCGTCCGAAGGGTGGTGGAAGGCCTGTACGGCCTGCCGATCACGCAGTTCGCGAGCGGAGGGGTGACGGACTGACGGACGTCGTCGCGACCAGGGTCTTCATGGCGGATCGACGGCCGTTCCGGCACGTCGACCCCCTCCTGTTGCTGGCCGCCCTGGCCCTCGCCGTGGTGGGGCTGGTCGTGATCTACTCGGCGACCCGCGCCTCGCTCGTCGCGCAGCAGCTGGATCCCGGCGTCTTCCTGAAGCGCCAGATTACGTTCGTGACGCTCGGGGCTGCGGTGGTGCTCCTCGCCTCGAGCTTCGACTACCGGTTCGCCAAGGTCTACGCCGGCTTCGTGTACCTGGCCAGCCTGGTGTTGCTGGTGCTGGTGCGAACCCCCCTGGGGACCACCGTCCGGGGGTCGCAGCGGTGGTTCCAGCTCTTCGGGTTCCAGTTCGCGCCGTCCGAGCTCGCGAAGCTCGCCGTGATCGCGATGCTGGCCGCGGTCCTGTCCGAGCTGCGGAGCGCGGACCTTTCCCTTCAGGACGTGTTCCGGACGACGGCCATCGCGGCGGCCCCCGGACTCCTGGTGTTCCTCCAACCGGACCTCGGGACGTCGATCGTGATGGTGGCGATCCTGGTGGGCGTCCTGGTGGTGGTGGGGACGCGGGCCCGGTACCTCGGGATCCTGGCCCTCACGGCCATCGTGCTGATCTTCGGGGCATTCCAGCTCGGCCTGGTGAGGGACTACCAGATCGCCCGGCTCACGGCGCTCGTGGACCCGGAGAACGATCCGCTGCGCACCGACTACAACCGCACGCAGGCCGAGATCGCCATCGGCTCGGGCGGCCTGTTCGGCCGGGGGTACCTGAAGGGCACGCAGACGAACCTGGACTTCGTGCCGGAGCAGCACACCGACTTCATCTTCACCGTGGTGGGGGAGGAGTTCGGGTTCGCGGGGGCGTTCTTCGTCCTCATGCTGTTCGCCCTACTGATCTGGCGGGCCATCCGGATCGCCCTGTTGGCCAAGGGCCCGTTCGGGACCTATCTGGCCGCGGGGATCGCGTCGATGTTCGCCATCCAGGTCTTCGTGAACATCGGGATGACCCTCGGGATCATGCCGATCACGGGGATCCCGCTGCCGTTCGTGTCCTACGGTGGAAGCTCTTTCCTCACGAACTGCGCGGCCGTGGGACTGCTGCTGAACATCCACATGCGCCGCCTGGTGTAGAGCCTCAGTCCTCCAGCGCGATCGTCCACAGGAAGGTGGACCCGCCCGGCCCCGAGTCCTCCAGGACCACGTCGCCCCCCATGGATCGCGCCGCGACGCGAGCGACGGACAGGCCGAGGCCGATGCCCTGATGCACCCGGACGTTCAGGTCCTCGACCTGCTCGAGGAAGCCGAAGATGCGTTCTCGGTCGACGGCGTCGACCCCCGGCCCCTGGTCAACCACCCGAACCTCGATCCGGCCGGGTCCAGCCCCCACCCGGACCTCCACGGGGGAGTCGGGCGGGGAGAACTCCAGGGCGTTGTCGATCAGCTCGCCCAGGACCCGCCGTCCCACCACCGGGGACAGGCTGGCCACGGGCAGCGCATCGACCCCGGCCACGACGACCCGCTCCCGCTCCGATGCGCACTCTCGGGCCAGGGCCGCCACGTCGACCTGCTCGGCCAGCCCGGCCTCGGTCGCGATCTCGAACCGCTCCACCAGTCCGGCCAGGTCCTGGGCTCGGTTGACGATCCGCTCCAGGAGCTCTCGCCGTTGCTCGGGCGTGGGATCGGACTTGGCCAGGGTCTGGGCCATGCCGAGGATGACCGTCACCGGTGTGCGGAGCTCGTGGGAGAGCCGCGCCACCAGCTCGTGCCGCCGGGCCGCCCGCTCGACCAGCGCCGCGTGAGCCTCCTCCAGCTCCTGGGCCCGGCGTCGCTCGCGTTCCATGGCCTCCGTGAGCTGCTCGATGACGCTCGGGGTCACCTCCGGGGACAGGAGGCCGCCCCCCAGCGCCGCCTGGAGGACGGCGTTCAAGATGTCGTCTCCATCGGAGTCCTTCAGGACGTAGCCGGAGGCCCCGGCCACCAGCATCTCCCGGACGACGTCCTGGTCCTCGTGGCCCGAGAGGGCAACGACGCCGATCGATGGGTGAAGCGCCTTCAGGCGCCGGGTGGTCTCGATCCCGTCCATCTCGGGCATGCGAACGTCCATCAACACCACGTCCGGATCCGTCTCGGGGATGAGGCTCAAGGCCTCCGGTCCCGACCGGGCCTCGCCCACCACGTCCAGGTCCCCGGCATCGAGGAGGGCGAGGAGCGATTCGCGGAACCCGGCGTTGTCGTCCACCACCACCACGCGGACCCGCCGGCCCACCGGGGGTGGGGATCGGGTGAACGTCGAGCCGACCACCGGGCCGCGATCCATGCTGAGAAGTGTCCGGAGCAGGGAGCCTTCGGTCTATCGGGCGGTTTGGCGATTCCCTTCGCCACGAGGCCCCCGCCCCGGCTAGCCGCATCGGCCTAGCCCGGCCGGCGGACCCGGTTCCCGGAAATGGCCGGGAGGCTTGCTATCCTTGAGACAGACTTGCTCGCTGGGCCGGGGCCGTGGGCCTCGGGTTGCCCGAGCGAGACACGAGGTGGCGAGGCCCCGGCTCCGCCGGCTCCGGGCGAGACCGCCCGCAGGGCCGCGGCCGGGCGGCCGGCGCCAGGAACAGGGCGTTCTTCGTGCAGATCGAGCGGCGCGCCGGAGCGCCGGGTGGCCCACAGCCACACGGCCTACCGGCGCTCTCCGTGGATCCCGATCCCTTCGGTCATGACCGGCTCGGTCCCGACCCGGCCGGGAGTAACGACCTTCGAACGCCCCGTCTTGTTGGCCGGCCTTCCCGCCCCTCGATCGAGTGGGAAGGAGCGACAACGCGATGATCGAAGAGACACAGCCCGCTTCCCCGTCGCCCGAGGTGACGACATCGTCGGAGGGCGGGGAAACGACGCCGCGCCCCCGGCGGAGGCGTCGCGGAGGCCGGGGCCGGAGCAGGACACGGACCTCGACCGGAGACGCGAAGGGCGAGACCCTCCTGGTCGAACCCGAGCCCACGGAGGCACCGGCGGAAGACGCCGGAGTCTCCGAGGGCGAACCAAAGCCCGCGCCGGCGCGTCGGAGGAGCCGGCGAGGCAGCAGGGGCAGGGGGCGGTCCCAGGCTGCCGCAGCACAACCGGGCGGAGAGGCAGCGGCCCAGAAGCGCGGCGAGGTCGAGGCCGCGGAGGAGCCGTCGGCCCACGAGGCACCGGAGGAGACCGGAGAGGGTGCCGTGGCCGGCGACGGCCAGACCCCCAAGCGGCGGCGGCGACGCCGGCGTAAGCCCGCCGCCGCCGCCGCGGAAACCCCTAGCGAAACAGGGGAACCCCGCCCCGCGGCGGGGAGGGCCCCTCCCGCCCGCTCGGAGGAGGCCCGCGAGGCCACCGCCCCGGCTCGCCGGCGAGCCCGTCAGGCCAAGCCGGCACCGGCCGCCCCGGAGACCAAAGCGGCCGAGGAGACGGGGGCGGCCGAGGAGACGAGGCCCCCCACTCGCCGGTCCCGGCGAAAGGCGACCGAGGCGGGGGAGGCCGCGCCGATGGCGACCCGCCTCCGGCGCGGCCGCCAGCCCACGGGCCGGCGCCGCCGCGAGTCCCTGCCCGTCGTCCCCAGGGTCACCGACAAGCTCATGGTCATCACCGAGCACGGCGAACGAGACCAGATCGCCATCCTGGAGGGCCGTGACCTCGTTCAGCACTACGTGACCAGGGCCGGCGCGAAGTCGATGGTCGGCAACGTGTACCTGGGCCGGGTGCAGAACGTCCTCCCCGGCATGGAGGCCGCGTTCGTCGACGTCGGCAGGGGCCGAAACGCCGTCCTGTACGCCGGCGAGGTGAACTACTCTCCCGAGGACCTGGAGGGGGCGCCGCCCCGGATCGAGCAGGTCCTGAAGAGCGGCCAGTCCGTGCTCGTGCAGGTGACCAAGGACCCCCTGGGCGGCAAGGGATCCCGCCTCACCGCTCAGATCAGCATGCCCGGCCGGTTCCTCGTCCTCGTACCCAACTCACCCATCACCGGGATCAGCCGCCGGCTGCCGGACGACGAGCGCCGGCGCCTGAAGCAGATCCTGAAGGACATCCGCCCCGAGGGGCACGGCGTGATCATCCGGACCGCCGCCGAGGGAGCCGGGGAGGACTCCCTGGCGGAGGACGTCGCGCGGCTCCTCGACGAGTGGAAGGCGATCGAAAAGAGGGCGAAGAAGGCGAAGGCCCCGGCACTCCTGTACGAGGAGCCCGAGCTCACGGTCCGGGCGGTCCGCGACCTGTTCACCAACGAGGAGTTCCGGGAGCTCGTGACGGACTCCCCCCGGGTGCATCAACTCGTTACGGAGTACCTGGCCCAGGTGGCCCCCGACCTCCTGCCGAAGGTCCGCCTGCACCAGGGCAAGCTCCCGGCATTCGAGGAGTTCCACGTCGTGGAGCAGATCCACAAGGGCCTCGACCGCAAGGTATGGCTCGCCTCCGGCGGCTACATCGTGATCGACCGGACGGAGGCCCTCACCGTCATCGACGTCAACACGGGGAAGTCCGTGGGCAGGTCGAACCTCGAGGAGACCGTGGCGAACACGAACGTCGAGGCCGCCCGGGAGGCGGCCCGGCAGCTCCGCCTTCGGGACATCGGCGGCATGATCATCATCGACTTCATCGACATGCTGCTGGAGCAGAACAAGAACAAGGTCGTGGAAGCCCTGAGGGAGGAGATGGCCAAGGACAAGACCCGCTCCCAGGTCTTCGACATCAGCCCCTTGGGGCTGCTTGAGGTGACCCGCAAGCGCGTGTCCGGTGGGCTCCTGGAGTCGTTCTCCGAGACCTGTCCCACGTGCGAAGGGCGGGGCGTGCTGTTGACCTACGAGGCGTGAGGAGGATCGATGTACGCGGTCATCAAAGCGGGGGGGAAGCAACAGAAGGTGAAGCCCGGCGACGTCATCGAGGTCGAGTACATGCACGGCCTCGGCGAAACGGTCACCTTCCAGCCATTGCTGGTGGTGGACGACGACGGTAAGACCCACTACGGCAAGGACGCCGAGAAGGCCGTGGTCACGGCGAAGCCCCTCGGCGAGCAGAAGGGCGAGAAGGTCCGAGTGTTCAAGTACAAGAACAAGACCGGCTACTCCCGGGCTCAGGGGCACCGGCAGACCTTGACCCTCCTCGAGATCTCGGAGGTCAGCCTGTCCGGCACGGCGAAGCCCTCAGCGAAGCCGGCCGCGAAGCCGGCCGCGAAGACGGCGAAGAGGAAGCCGGCGGCGAAGAAGGCCGCCGCTGAAGGGGCCGACGAGGAGTCGGCCGAGGCGTAGACCGCCGTTTGGTACGCTCGGAGACGCGATGGCACACAAGAAGGGCGGCGGTTCCTCGAAGAACGGTCGGGACTCCGAGTCCAAGCGGCTCGGGGTCAAGACCTTCGGCGGTCAGGCCGTGGTGGCCGGCTCCATCATCGTTCGCCAGCGGGGCACCCGGATCCACCCCGGGCCCGGGGTGGGCAGGGGCGGCGACGACACGCTGTTCGCCCTCGTTCCGGGCACCGTCCGGTACCACCAGTCGCGGGGCCGTCGTGTCGCGACGGTCGAGCCCGCCTAGCCCGGCTCACCCTCGCTCCCCCGAACCCCTTCGCGGACGGCCTGCTCCCACTCCACCACGGCGGCCTTCAGCTCTCGGTTCCACGTCCCCAGGTAGCTGACGTTTTGCCGGCGGGCCTTCCTCCTGCCGCCCCGGCCGAACGCCAGCGGCGAGGGTCGCTCGAGCCGATCGCCGGCGAACGCCTCGAGTGGCGGGGGCTGGGCGAAGTAGAACGCCGTGCGCTCGGTCCGTCCGTCGACGTCGTGGGCCACCAGGAGGACCGGCGACCCCCGAAGGCGCCTGGCCCTGCGAACATCCTCGAAGGCGATCCGGACACGGCCGGAGCCGTCGTCTGCCACAAGAGCCAGAGCGTCGGCCTCGAGCGACAGCGTCCCCTTCCGCTCGCGGGTCAGACCCGAGCGAAGCTGCACCGCCCACACGGTAACGGCCTCAGGCATGCCGGTCCAATCTTCGTCGCCGGGGCCCGTTTCGACCACAATCACGGTATGGACTTTGTGGACGAGGTAACGGTCATCGCGCGCGCCGGGCGCGGCGGCGACGGCTCGGCGTCCCTGCTCCGGGAGCCGTTCAAGCCGAAGGGCGGCCCGGACGGCGGCGACGGCGGCCGAGGCGGGGACGTGGTGTTCGAGGTGTCCCTCGGCGTGCGCGATCTCTCCTCGCTCGCCGACCACCCGCACCTCCGGGCAGGGAGCGGGAAGCCCGGCGGGCCGAACCGGCGAACCGGTGCAGAGGGCGAGGACCTCGTGATCGCGGTCCCGGACGGCACGTTGGTCTTCGACGACGACGGCCTCCTGGCCGATCTGGTGGGGGCGGGAGCGCGGGCCGTGGTGGCCCCAGGTGGCCGGGGCGGCCGGGGAAGCGCTTCGTTGGCCTCCCGCCGAAACCGCGTGCCGCGGGGGGTCGAGGCGGGGGAGCCCGGGGAGGAGAAGCGCCTCCGGGTCGAGCTCCGCGTGGTGGCCGACCTCGGACTGGTCGGCCTGCCGAACGCCGGGAAGTCGACGCTGCTGTCCAGGCTCACGGCGGCCAGGCCGAAGATCGCCGCGTATCCCTTCACCACGCTCAGCCCGAACCTCGGCGTGGCCGAGGGCGAGCACCGCTTCGTGGTGGCCGACGTCCCCGGGCTGGTGGAGGGAGCGCACGAGGGGAAGGGCCTCGGCGACCGGTTTCTCCGACACGTCGCCCGGTGCCGGGCCCTGGTGATGGTGGTGGACCTGTCGGCTGCCGACCCCGCCGCCGACCTGGCCGTGGTTCGAAAGGAGCTCGAGGCCCACGACCTCGCGCTCGCGGCCCGGCCGTTCGTCGTGGTGGGGACCAAGGCCGACCTGGTGGGCGACGCCGCAGAGGCGGCCCGCCGGATCCACCCGGAAGCCGTGGCCGTCTCCGGCCTGACCGGCGAGGGCATCGACGGCCTGGCCCGGCGCCTGGCCGAGCTGGCGCAGCGGGCGTCAGAGGGCGAGGAGCGCCGCCCGTTCGTGGTGCTCCGTCCGGCCCGCCCTCGGTTCGCGGTTAAGCGAGAGGGCGGAGGGTTCCGAGTGGTGGGGCGAACCGTCGAGCGCTGGGTGGCGGAGACCGACTTCGACGATCCCGGGAAGGTCGTCCAGCTCCAGAAGCGGCTGGTGAAGGAGGGCGTGGAGAAGCAGCTTGCGGCCATGGGGGCCCGTCGCGGCGACGAGGTGCTGATCGCGGACCGGGCCTTCGAGTTCCTGCCGGAAAGGGAAGGGGACTGATCGCGTGGACGAGCGGACTAAGCTCGTGCAGGAGGAGGACGAGGCCTGGGCCGAGATCGAGGACCTCATCGCCGGCTTGACCGAGCAACAGATGGAGGAGCCCGGGCTCACGCCGGCCGGGTGGTCGGTGAAGGACCTCCTGTGGCACTTCTGCTGCTGGACCGCCGAGTCGGCCAGGCAGCTCGAGCGGATGCGCATGGGCACCTACGTCGAGCAGGACTGGGACACGGACGCGCTGAACGACCGGTTCTTCCGGGAGTCCCAAGGGATGAGCATCCCCATCGTCAAGACGCAGCTCGCCGCGGCGCGCAGTCGCGCCCTCGCGGAATGGGCCGCGCTGCCTGAGCTCACGCCGGAGGCCGTCGAGTGGTTCGGCGAGTCGGGGTCCCTCCACTACCGGGAGCACCTCCCCGACCTGCTGGCCTGGGTGAAGAAGCTCGCTTCGGCGTCGTGAAATCCGAAAGAACGGCCGGGGGCGGCCGTAGGATAGCCCCGTGGGACGACGCCTTGGGGTCATGGGCGGCACGTTCGACCCCATCCACAACGGACACCTCCTGACCGCCGAAGAGGCCGCGGTGCAGTTCGGCCTGGACGAGGTGGTGTTCGTGCCGACGGGACACCCCTGGATGAAGGAGCAGAAGGAGGTCTCCGCGCCCGAGCACCGCTACCTCATGAGCGTGATCGCCACCGCCAGCAACCCACGGTTCTCCGTGTCGCGGATCGAGGTCGACCGGGCCGGGCCCACGTACACCGTCGACACCCTCCGCGAGCTGAAAGGCATGGACGGCGACAAGGTGGACCTGTTCTTCGTCACCGGCGCCGACGCCATGCTCGAGATCTTCCAGTGGAAGGACCCCGAGGAGATCCTGGCGCTGGCGCACTTCATCGCGGCCACCCGCCCGGGCTACGACCTCACCCGGTTCGAGGCCGAAGCGCCCACCCGGCACCCCAACGTCAGCGTGATGAACATCCCGGCGCTCGCCATCTCCTCCACGGACATCCGGAAGCGGGTCGGCGAGGGCCGGCCAATCCGGTACCTGGTGCCGGAGGGCGTGAAGAGCTACATCGAGAAGGCGGGGCTGTACCGATGAAGCGGGCGCATCACCGAAAGCCCGACCTCCTCGCGCGATCGGGCCGTCATGCCCCTCTGGGGTCCCGGGTGGCCGGGTGGGTGGCCCCGGTCGTGGCCGGAGGCCTGATCGTGGGCGCCGTGGCCGCGGGCGGGGTCCTCCTTCGGCGGAGCGGCGAACCGTCCCGGGGCGGCGGCGGGGGGACCAGGCCCTCAACGCTGATGCTGCTGGAGCTCAGGTCCGAGGCCGGGACGATGGTCGCCGTGGTGGGATCGTCGGGGACGCCGTCGCCCGCGGTCCTTGTCGTGCCGGGCAACGTACGGATGACCATCCCCGGCCAGGGCGACGGGTCGGTCAAGGACGCCGCCTTGCTGCCGGCGCCGGCGGCCACCATGGCCATCTCGAACCTGCTCGGCGCGTGGATCCCCCACTACGCCGTGGTCGACCCGGCCCACGTGGGCGCCGTGGTGGACCGGGCCGGGGGGATCCGGTTGTTCGGGGAAGCCAAGGGCGGCGCGGAGGTCGCCGCCGCCCTGCAAGAGGCCGGCCCGGCCCGTTCGCTCACGTGGCGGGAGACCCTGATCGGGCTGTTCGAGGCGGGGGCCCCGTGGTCGGCCGAGGACTTCGGGGAGACGGACGACGGCCGAATTGCGGCGGCGGTCCTCGTCGCGGCCGAGGGGGCCGCCGTGCAGCCGCTCCCCACGGTCACGGTGATCCCCGGGGCCCTTCGGCCGGACTACGAGCTGATCCTGGACCTCATGGCCCGGACGTTCGGCGCTCCCCACCAGCCGCCGGTTCGGCTCATCATCCTGAACGGCACCGGGACGCCGGGCGTGGGCGAGTCGGTGGCCGAGCGCCTCATCTCGAACGGGTTCCGCATCGTGGCCTCGCTGAACGCCTCGACCTTCGACCACGAGGAGACCCTGATCGTGGCGACATCGGAGAACTTCGGGGAGGCGGCCGAACGGGCCAGGGCGTTGCTAGGGGTGGGGACGGTGTCCGCGTCCGGGGTACCATCGGGGCTCGGAGACGTCACCATCCTGGTGGGAGAGGACTACCTGAACGGATGAGCATGGATCGGAGACGTGCCCGGTAAAGAGGCCGGGATCCCGGGAAGCAGGGAGGTCGCCGTGGCGGCCGCCCGGGCCGCTGCCTTGAAGCAGGGTGCGAGCATCGCGATCCTCGACGTCCACGACCTCATCGTGATCACCGACTACTTCGTGATCGCGAGCGGATCGAGCGACCGGCAGGTCAAGACCATTGTCGAGGAGGTCGAGAAGGCCCTCCGGGCGCAGGGGGTCCGCCCGGTCCGCCGGGAGGGCGAGACCGAGAACCGGTGGGTGCTCCTGGACTACGTCGATGTAGTGGTCCACGTGTTCGCGGAGGAGGAGCGGGAGTACTACGACCTGGAGCGCCTGTGGCGGGACGCCCCCCGGACGGCCTGGGCGGAGCCGGGTGCCGCCTCGTCGGGGTAAGTACACTTTCGGTCGATCCGGGCCCATAGCTCAGCTGGTAGAGCGCATGGCTGGCAGCCATGAGGTCAGGGGTTCGAATCCCCTTGGGTCCACTTTCAACCGCTTATTCGAACTCGGGCGCCGACAGGGAATGACGGAACGGCGCCCGGCCGGTCGAGCTTCGCGAGGCGAGCGACCGCTGTAATGTGCCAGATGCACGCCGGGGGCGGCCCTGAGTGCGGGTATCCGCGGCGGGGCCCCTTGTGGCGGGAGAGTTTATGAGCACGGGCGACGCGCTCGATCAAGGTCGGGAGTCCTTCGGGCGGCAGGCATGGGGGGATGCCTACGCGCAGCTATCGGCCGCGGATCAGGGGGCGCCGCTCGGGCCCGAGGACCTCGAGCTCCTCGCGACCGCCGCGTACCT
>DASWJF010000211.1:0-8229 GCA_036397275.1 Actinomycetota bacterium | reverse complement strand
CACGATCATGTACGGGCACGTGGACGCGCCGCCGCATTGGGTTTTCCACATTCGACGGATCCGGAGGATCCAAGTGGAAACCGGGGGGTTCACGGAGTTCGTTCCGCTTTCGTTCGTGCACCAGAACGCGCCCATCTACCTTGCCGGCAAGGCTCGCCCCGGTCCAACCCCTGTGGAAAACCGTCGGATGCACGCCGTGGCCCGGATCCTGCTCGACGGGGCCATCCGGAACGTCCAGGTATCGTGGGTCAAGATGGGGGTGGAGGCGTGTCAGGCCATCCTCCGGGGTGGGGCGAACGACTTCGGGGGCACGTTGATGGAGGAGACCATCAGTCGGATGGCCGGCGCCGAGTGGGGGATCCGCATGGAGCCGTCACAGTTCCACGACGCCATCCGTGCCATCGGCCGCATCCCCGCCGAGCGAACCACCACGTACGGACGTGTGCACCGCAACGGTTTCGGAGCAGCTCGTATCGAGCATCCGGAGGCGTTCACAGCGCCTTCGCACGCCTGATCGACCCCGAAACGGGCGATTCCGTCAATCCCCTTTACTGCACTCGTCAATGGCCTTGACGAGCATATTTCTCGCCTTAATGTCTTGAATCCTTGCGTCCGCCTGTAGACGATTCATGCGGGAGATGCATGTGGAGGTGCACGAGATGGGAGATTCCCTCTTGTCAAGGAGGGGGGGAATGCCCCAGAATCACACGCATGTGATTCAAGGGGGAGAGAAAAGGTGCATCACTACATCCCGTGGCAGGAACGGGCGCGCTGCCGAGATCACGATCCCGAGATCTTCTTCCCCGAGAAGGGAGGCTCATCGAGGGAGGCCAAGAGGATCTGCGCTGACTGCCCCGTTCGCATCGAGTGCCTCAACTACGCCCTCCGTCGAGACGAACGGTACGGGGTGTGGGGCGGCATGAGCGAACGGGAACGGCGACGCCTCAAGCGTATGGCGTCCTGATCCACGGAAAGGGGGTGACAATGTCTCCCGCTAAGAAGAGGTCGACCGCGAAGAGGAAGACCGCGAAGAGGAAGACCGCGAAGAGGAAGACCGCGGCGCGGAAGCCCGCGGCCAAGAAGCGGACCACGAAGAAGCGGACCGCGAAGAGACGGACCGCGGCGAAGAAGCCCGCGGCCAAGAAGCGGACCGCGAAGAGACGGACCGCGAAGAAGCGGACCGCGGCGCGGAAGCCCGCGGCGAAGAAGCGGACCGTGAAGAGACGGACCGCGAAGAGACGGACCGCCGCGAAGAAGATGTAGCCTGCGGATATCGTCGGCACTTCTCCGGGAAGGGGGGCGAGTCGCCCCCCTTCCGCGGTTCCGGGCACCTTGACGTGCTAGTCTGCGCGCCGCGCAAAGCGCACCCGATGGTCACTACGACAGCCGATCGCCTCCCCGATGCAGACGCCGTCCGCACCCCGAGCGTCCTCGCGGTGCTGGTGGTGAGGGACGGCCTGCCCTGGCTGAGGGAGTCCCTTCGCTCCCTCGGCGGCCAGTCACACCCCCGTCTTGGCATCGTGGCGGTCGACAATGGATCGACGGACGGATCTGGCGAGGTCCTGGCGCAGGCTCTCGGCCCGGGGCGCGTCCTCACCCTCCCGGACAACCCGGGGCTGGCCGGGGCCCTCCGCGCGGCCCTGAAGCTCCCGGTGGCCCAAGCCGCGGAGTACGTCCTGGTGCTCCACGACGACGCGGCCCTCGCCCCCGACGCCGTGGAGCGGATGGTGGACGCCGCCCAGCGGATCCGGGTTGAGCGGGTCGGCGTGGTTGGTCCCAAGGTGGTGGACTGGGATGACCCCCGGATCCTGCGTGAGGTCGGCCGGTCCACCGACCGGTTCGGGCACCCCCACACCCCCCTTCAGGACGGCGAGATCGACCAGGGCCAGTACGACCGGATCCTGGAGGTCCTGTACGTCTCGTCGTGCGCCATGCTCGTCTCCCGCGAGGCGTGGCAGCGCAGTGGCATCCTCGACGAGCGCTATGACGGGCGTCACGACGACCTGGACTTCTGCTGGCGGGCCCGCCTGGCCGGGTTCCGGGTCCTGATGACCCCCCTGGCCCAGGCCCGGCACCGGGCCGCGGGGGCCCGGGGCGAACGAGCCGAGGCCCAGCGCCACGGCTATCAGTACTTCGCGGAGCGGGCCGCCTTGGCCTCGATGCTCAAGAACTACAGCTTCGTCTCGCTCGTTTGGCTCCTGCCCCTTCTTTTCGTCATCGGGATCCCCCGCTTGGCGTACCTCACCCTGTCTCGGCGGTTCGAGGACGCCTACGACCTGCTCGCCTCGTGGACCTGGAACCTGATTCACCTTCCCTCCACCCTCAGCCGCCGGGTCCGGGCACAGTCGGTTCGCTCGGTGGGCGACCGGCTTGTTCGCCGGTTCATGGAATCGGCGTTCGTGCGGATGCCGCGGTGGTTCCGGGAGGCCGAGCGGATCCTGGAGGAACAAGTGGAGGGGGAACGCGAGGCCGTCCCGGCGCGAGCCCGCGTCGCCTCCCTCGCCTCCGAACACCCCGTGCTGGTCGCGTGGGCCCTCGGTATCGGTGTGGCGGCTTTTGCCTACCGGACCCTGGTGGGGCCGGAACCGCTCCAGGGAGGCGTCCTGGCGGCGTTCCCCCCGGGCCCATCCGACTTCTTCCGCGAACTGCTCTCCGGGGTCCGGACGACCGCGCTCGGAGGCACGGGAGCGGCCAGCCCGGCCCTCGGCGCGCTGGGCGCCCTCTCCGGTGTCTCCTTCGCCAGCACGGCGCTGGCCCAGAAGCTCCTGCTCGTGCTGCTCCCACCGGCGGCTGCGGTGCTCCTGTACCGCTCGGTCCTTCGTCAGACGGGCCGGCGCGTGGCGGCCGTGGTCGCCTCGGCGGCGTTCGTGTTCTCCGCCCTGGTCCCGTGGGCGTTCTCCGAAGGCAGGATCGAGGTGCTGGTCGCGGCGACGATCCTCCCGCCTGCGGCCGACCGGCTGGACGCCGCGTTCGGGCGGGAGGGGCCGGGCAGCCCGTGGCGGTTCGTGGTGGGGCTCGGGGCGGTCACGGCGATCGGCGTGGCGTTCCTGCCCGGGATCCTCCCCGCCCTCGCCGTGCTGGTGCTGATCCAATCCGTGGCGGGCCGGCGTCGGGGGCGAGGACTCCTCCTCGCTCTCGCTTCCGCGGCCGCGGCTGCCGTCCTGGTGTTCCCGATCGTGCCCGACATCGCGACCTCACCCCGCGCCGAGCTCTCGTCCCTGGTGGGGACGGTCGATTTCGCCACCCTGGCCCGTGGGGCTCCGGGGGTCGGCGTGGGGACGGGACCGGTCGCGTGGTTCCTTCCCGCAGCGGCCCTGGTGGCGTTCAGCGTGGTGGGTAAGGAGTACCGGACACGGGCGTGGCGAGCGGTGGTGGCGGCGGTCGCCGGGGTGTTCCTGGCGTGGGCCTCGGCGGCCGGCTACCTGCCCGGCGCGCTCGCGAACGCCCCGGCCTACCTGGTGCTGGCGGCGCTTTCGGAAGCGCTCGTCGTGGGGTACGGGCTCGCCGCGATCGGCTCGGGCATGGAGCGCCAGGCTTTCGGCTACCGCCAGGTGGCGGCAGGGGTCATGGCGCTCGTGCTGGCGGTCGGTCTGGGGGGCCAGGCGTTCCGCGCCGTGGTGGGGGACTGGGCCATCGGACCGAACGCCCTGCCCTCGGCCTGGCCGGTGGTTGCCGGGGTCCCCGGTGAGTTCCGCGTGCTGTGGCTGGGGCGGATCGGCGGTGGCCCGTTCCCGGCGCCCGGCGGCGACGCCGTGGACGTCGTCGACGCCGGCGCCGCGTCGGTCCCCTTCGCCATCACGGACCGGGATGGCGTCTCCGCCCTCGATACCGGCCGGGGCGACGACGGAGCCGGGTACGCGTACCTCCGCCGGGCCCTCTCGGAGCTGTTGTCGGGCCGAACGAGCCACGGGGGGGCCTTGCTCGCTCCCCTCGGGGTGCGGTTCATCGTGGCCGACGAGGGAAGCGGGACGGGTGTGACCGGCGATCCCTCGAGCCGGGTGGACCTTCCCCAGGCGGCCTTGGACCGACTGGAAGACCAGCTCGACCTGGACCTGATCCCGGCGGGCGGGCTCGTCATCTACCGAAACGCGAAGGCGTTGCCGCCGGCGTTCGTCACGGCCTCCGACGCGTTCGCCGGGGCCGCGGCCACCGATGACCTGGGGGTCATCGCCTCCGTCCCGCGAGTCGAGGCGACCCCGATCCAGCCGGCGCCGGGCGGCTTCGCCGGCACGTTGCCTGGTGTCGGGTTCGGCTTCGTGTCGGAGCAGGACGAAGGGGGGTGGCGGGTCCAGACCGGGGGCCGATCCCTCGGGACGGAGCCTGCCTTCGGGTGGGGCATCGGGTTCGCAGCCGCCGAGGGTCCGGTGCGGCTCACCTACGCCGACCAGTGGATCCGCACGACCGAGATGATCGCGCTCCTGGTGTTGTGGCTGGCCGTGCTGTGGATCACTAGGAGGCCGGGATCCCGATGAGATCTCGCGCCCAGATCCTCTCGGCCGCGGTCGTCCTGGCCGTGATGGTGGCCGGCGGCGTCTATCTCCAGCGAGAGGTGGGGCCGAGGGCGGCGGCCTCCGGTCCTCCGGGCCAGGCCCCGTCGGGCGCGTGGTTCTGCCCCCACGGGGGAGGGACGGACTGGGAGGTGACGCTGGCCGTGGCCAACCCCGGTCCGTCGCCGGTGGACATCCGGGTGACGGCACTCTCCGAACGCAGGCCCTCCGCCCCGCAGTCGTACACGGTCGAACCGGGCACCGAGCTCCTCGTCTCCCAGGCCGCCGGGGACAGGGACCGCTCGACCTTCATCGAGTACTTCGGCGGTTGGGTGGCCGCGGGGTGGGTGGCCCATGCTGGCGGGGGAGAGAAGGGCGTCGCCGCCGAGCCCTGCCTTCCCCGGGCCGGCCAACGTTGGTTCGTGCCCGACGGCACCACCACCGAGCGCCAGGACGCGTTCGTCGTCGTGATGAACCCGTTCGCCACGGTCGCCTCGTTCACCCTCACGCTCTACACGCAGAAGCAGGCCCCGATCACCACGGAGGCCTGGACCAACGTGCCCCTCAAGCCCTACCAGAGCCGGGCGTTCCGGCTGAACGCCAAGGCCCTCGGGTACGGCGCGGTGTCCACCCAGATCGACGTGAAGGTGGGGCGGGTCGCCGCGGCGTCCCTCGGCCTGTCCGACCTCGGGGGGATCCGGAGCAGCGTGGGGGTCCTCGGCGAGCCACCCGAGCGCGCCATCCTCCCCGGTGGGTTCGACCAGGGTGCCACGACCCTGGTAGTGATGAACACCGGGGAGATCCGGCCCGGCATCGACGGCGCGCTCCTGTCCCGCGACGGCCTGCTGGGCCTGCCGAGCATCCAGCAGGGACCCCCCCGCGGGGCCTCGGCCGTGACCTACCCCATCACGACGGACGGCCCGTCCACCATCGACGTGCGGTCCACTCCCGGGGTGGTGGTGGCCCGGCGCACCCTGGGGGAGTCCTCCGACCGGGGCTCCACGACGGGCGTCCCGGCGCCGGCCGGCGCGTGGGTGGTTCTCCCCGCCGTGGGGGGCCGGCCGTTCCACCCCGGCCTGGTCCTGGCGAACACCGGCGACGAGACGGTCGACGTCACGCTGTCGGTGCTGCCCTCGGGCACGGGCGAGCTTCCGCAGCCGGTGACGATGAGCATCCCTCCGGGCCGGACCGTGGCGGGCCCGAACCTGTTCGTCACGGCCAAGCCGTTCGCCGCCATCCTCGCGGTTTCGTCCTCGGGAACCCTGGTGCTCGCCGCGGCGTCTTACTCGCTCGGACTGGAAGGGTTCGCCACGTACGCGGTATCGATGGGGGTTCCCATCCCGGATGAATGGGTACCCAGGTGAACGAAGGGGCATCCACGCGTATGATTTCATCCAAGTAGCGGCCGCCCCGAGCCGATAAGAGGACGACGGGAACGAGATGGCACTCGGGAAGCACTCGATGAGCTGGGGAGGGCGCGGCTGGTGGATGGGGCTTGCCGCGGCCCTGGTCCTCGTGGTGCTGGGTGGCGGGACGGCGTTCGCGGCGTACCGGTTCGACCGATCGAGCGCCTCGCACATCCTGCCCGGCGTCACCATCGACGGCGTGGACGTGGGCGGCATGACCCGCGATCAGGCCATCCGGGTCGTGACGGCCAGGGCGGACACGTCGCTCGGCGGCGACCTCTCGGTGAGCGCGGCCGGGTACTCGTGGAACGTCACCCCGGCGGCCCTCGGCACGCGAGCCGACATCGAGGGTGCGGTGGATCGGGTCTTCGCCGCCGCCGACTCCCTTCCCCTGTTGTCGCGGGTGTACCACCGCGTCACCGGTCGGTCCGTCGAGACCCCGGTCGAGCTCGGCTTCACCTACGACCAGGCGAAGGTCGAGGCCTTCGTCCAGCAGGCCTACGCGGAGGTGGCGAAGCCCGCGGTGAACGCCGAGATCAAGCTGGTCGAGGGAGAGGTCGTCATCCAAAAGCCCAGGAGTGGGGAGGAGCTCAAGGCCTCGGCCGCCGCGGCTCGGATCCTGAACGCCCTTTCGAACCGGGTGAACGCGGTGCAGGTGCCGGTGAGGACCCTGCAGCCCGAGGTG
Organism: Actinomycetota bacterium; assembly: GCA_036397275.1. GTDB lineage: Bacteria > Actinomycetota > UBA4738 > UBA4738 > HRBIN12 > AC-69. The sequence goes on along the minus strand of DASWJF010000211.1, from coordinate 1,651 downwards.
ACCGTCGACACGCTGGGCAAGACCATCGTGCTGGACCTCTCCGAGAACATGCTGTACCTGTACGACGGATTCAAGGTCGTGAAGGAGTATCCGGTGGCCACCGCCGCGTCGGGCTACTCCACGCCGGTCGGCACCTGGGAGCTCGTGAACAAGGCGGAGAACCCCGGCTGGTACAACCCCGCGCCGGACGGCTGGGGGGCCGGCCTGCCCCTGTACATCCCGCCGGGCTACGGTAACCCCCTCGGGACGCGGGCCCTGTATCTGGACGCGCCGGGCATCCGGATCCACGGGACGTACAACTCCGGATCGATCGGCACCTACGCCTCCCACGGCTGCATCCGGATGTTCATCTCCGACTCGGAGGAGCTGTACCCCCTGGTGCCGGTGGGGACCACGGTCCTGATCAAGCCGTAGACCGCCTCTCCCGCTCTCCTTGCCCGACAGCCTCCTTGTGAATCACACGCATGTCATTTAGTATTTCGCCCGTGAGGGTGTGCGCGAAGATGCGGTGCCATGCCGAGGCCGTGGCCACCGTGGGCTTGTCCTACGGAAGCCGCGTCGTGGTCGTGGGCGACCTCGTGCCAGAGCCCAATCCGAACCTCGTCGATCTCTGCACGCAGCACACCGAGCGGCTGACGCCGCCGGTCGGCTGGAGCGTCCGCGACGAGCGAAGCGTCGTGGCCGCCCCGCAGTAGGAACCCGTCGTGCGCGAGCCCGCGCGTTCGGCCTCCCCCGGAACCGGGACCCCCATCCCACCGACGGGGAGGGACGGATGCCACACCGGCCCACGGCCGGGGGGGTCCGAATTGACCTAGGGAAATGAGGCCGCCGTGCTATGGCCGAACGGCCGAGGCCGGCCGACTATACGGTCATGGACGGCAAGCTGGAAGGCACCTGCCCGGTCTGTCAGCAGGGCGACCTCATCTCCATCACGATGACCGTGAGCGGGAGCGATCTCGCCTTCACCACCTGCCATCTGTGCGAAGCCAAGTGGTGGTACCGCGACGGCGAGGCCATCCGGCTTCAGTCGGTCATCAGCTCCGTGCTCTCCAAGGACTAGGCCGCCGCCCATCTTGAGTAGGATGCGGTGAGTGTCACCGCATCGCGAGCTCGGCTCCATCTTCAAGGCCTACGACGTCCGAGGGGTCGTCCCCACCGACCTGGACGAGGGCGTCGCCCGCCGCATCGGGTCCGCTTTCGCCGAGTGGGCCGGTGCCCCCCGAATGGCCGTGGGGTACGACTGCCGCCCGTCATCGCCGAAGCTCGCCGCCGCCCTCCATGAGGGGATAACGGCCCAAGGGACAGGCGTGCTCGACCTCGGGCTCGCCTCCACGGACCTGCTGTACTTCGCGTCCGGATCGCTCGACGTCCCCGGGGTCATGCTCACCGCCAGCCACAACCCGCCGCAGTGGAACGGCCTGAAGTTCTGTCTGGCCGGGGCCCGGCCCGTGGGGGAGGACACCGGCCTCGCCGACATCCGGGCGCTGGCGGAACGGGACGAGCGCCCGCTGGCGGCCTCACGCGGCTCCGTGGAACGGCGCGACGTGCTCGAGGCCTACGTCGAGCACGTCCTCACGTTCGTCGATCCATCGAACGTCGCGCCCCTTGAGGTCGTCGCGGACACCGCGAACGGCATGGGCGGCCTGATCGT
>DASWJF010000210.1:0-7808 GCA_036397275.1 Actinomycetota bacterium | reverse complement strand
TTCCGTGACACCGGGGGCGGGCCGCACCTGCCGGTGCGGCCCGCCTCCTACCGAGGATTCCGCCGTCGTCTGCCCTAGCCCATGGCCTCCATGTTCTTCGAGACCACCTCGAGCGTCTGGGCGAGCTCATCCGTGGGGCTGAACTCCACGACTTCGGTCCCGGCGTAGATCTTCGGCGTGTGCCCGGGGCCCACGTAGTACGCCTGCCCGGCGGTGATCTCCTCCTCGCCGTCCGCCGTGACGTAAGCGAGCTTCCCCTTCAGCACGACGCCCCAGTGCGAGGACTGGCACCGATCATCCGGCAAGCCCTTGAACAAGGGCGCCAGGTCGGCGTCCGCCGTGTAGCGCTCGAACCCGACGGTGTAGCCTCCGACCTCCTGGTAGTGGCCTTCGAAGCCCTCCGCCTCGACGTGCTCCGTGGCCTGCTCCTTCGACGTCTTCGGCATCCTCTCCTCCTTCCCGATCCAGGTCGTGATCAGATCGAACGAAACCAGTTCGCCTCCTTGGCTGCAACCGCCCGCGGTCAGGCGCCGGTCCGCTGCTCGGCCATCCGGGCAAGGTTGCGGACGCCTCGTCGGGCCAGGCCCTCCGACGCTTTGAGGGCGAGGGCCGACAAAACGGGAACCTTGAATACGGCGAGCATCCCGGGGAGCTCGCTGATGCGCGTGATCCGCACCGTGGAGCGGATACGGCACGAGCCTCCTTCGGGCACCAGCTCGTACCGGTGGACGTTCGTCCAGTCCACGCCCCTGCCCCTCTTCGTCTGTAGGCGCGCCTCGGTGACGAACTCGAAGACCCGGGGAGGGGTGGCCTCGGTCACCACCGAGACGTCGGTGAACCGCCCCATGGGATCCGTGCCTTCCGTTCGGAACTCAGTTCCCACCCCGGCCGGGCCCTCCGGAGCCTCCAAGGACACCAAACGCGTCTTCTTCCCCTGCCGCTCACCCGCCCACACCAGGTGGCTCCGCAGGTCGGCCAGCAGGTCGTAAGACGACCACCGCCGGAGCCTGGGAGCGCTCCTCGACCCGGATGACGATCTCCTGCTTCAGGGCGTTGGCTCGCCCGTTCCCCACACGCCGCGTCGCCATGACGTAACTCCTTCCATCGTCTGACGGGGCGATAGTGGGCCGGGCGGCGCCGGAAAGGATCGGGAAGGTTCCCTATTTCCGGAACGACCCTCGACGGGGAGGTCGTCCAGGTTCCGGAGTGCCCAGGCCGCCGCCTCGCCGCGGGTCCGGACGGACAGTTTGGCGAGCACGTTGCTCACATGATGCCCCGCCGTCTTCGTGCTGATGAACAGGCGGCCGGCGATCTCGGCGTTCGTGAGCCCCTCGGCCAGCAACCGGAGGACCTCTTGCTCGCGGCGGCTGAGCAAGCCGACGTGCTTGGGGCCAGTCCGGCCACCAACCCCCTGTCGGCGCAGGAGGGCCGCGGCGGCGTCGGCGTCCCGGGGCGCGCCGAGGCGCTCGAACTCGGCGAGGGCGGTACGTGCCTCGCCCACGGCGACCTCGGGCTGGGAATCCTCGATGGCCCGGGCCACTTCCGAGCGGGCTCGGGCGGCCTGGAGGGCCATCCCCTGGGCGGCGAAGCGCGACAACGCCGACTCCAGCTGCCGGACCGCGTCTGGTTCGCCGGCGGCCACGCCAATGCGCCCGCGCGCCAGGTACGTCGCGGCGGCGATCCGAGGTAGCCCAGACCGCTCAGCGACGCCGGCCAGTCGGTCGGTCGTGGCCCACGCGCCTTGCACGTCCCCCTGGGCAAGCTGCACGTCGACAAGCAGTGCGAGGAACGGCGCCGCGAGGACGTTGTCATCGCCCACGGCGTTGAGCCGGCGGTGGAGGAGCGCGGCCGCCAACGCCGTCTGGCCCCTCGCCATGTGCAGGGTCGCAAGCGCGTGGGCGGCTTCAGCCAGCTCCTCGAAGCCGGCGAGCAGCTGCTCGGCCTCTTCGATCCGTCCCTGCATGAGACGCAGCTCGGCGAGCTTGGCGGCAGGGTGCACGCAGCGGGACCTGTGTCCTGCCGCCTTGAGGGCGCCCAGTCCCTCGGCGAGCAGGCCCTCGGCCTGCTCCCACTCCCCCGAGGCCACGAACATCTCCGCGCAGCAGGCATAACAGAATCCGAGCACGGCGACGTCGTTGTGGTTGCGGATCCACGCCTCAACCACCTGGCCCCACTGCTCGACCCGCTGCCAGTCCGCCGCGAGCTCGAAGGCCGCCACGGCGACGCAGGTGACGTCCCCGATCGTTTCCAGGCTCCGGACCTCGCCGCCGGTGGCGGCCGCCATCGCCTCGTCGATCTTCGCAGTGCCGGCCTCCACCTCGCCGGCCGCGATCTCCGCGTAGCCCAGCCTCGCCAGCGCCGCCGCCTCGAGGTCCGGATCGCCGAGGCGCCGAGCGAGCGCCAGCGCCTCCTCGGCGTTTCGGCGAACCTCGGCTGGCTCACTCGCCCGCTCCGCTCGAGTGAGGGCCAGCCACCCGTGCTGGACCCCGGGGTCGGTATCCCGCAGCAGTCCCTCGGCCCGCGCGTACCAGCCGCTTGCGGCGGCGGCGTTGCCATGGACGGCCGCGTACTCCCGGGAGAGCCAGAGGGCGACCGAGGCCGCGAGCACCGCGTCCCCCCGTGCGCGGAACCCGGCGTACGCCTGCTCGAGCCGGAAGATGGCTCCATCGACGTCCTGGAGCCACCAGAGGGCTCGCCCCACCCCTTCCTCGGCCTCCGGAGACGGCCCCTCCGCGAGGGCGGCCTCGAAGGCGGCGCGGGCTCCCTCCCAGTCCCCCGAGGCCAGGGCCACACGACCCTGACCGAGGGCTGCCTCCGTCGCGCTCATCGGGTTTCTCTCCCCCATCCGAGTTGGAACATTACGCCGAAGGGCTTGCGTCGCGAGGAGTTGAGAAAAGGTCGCCTTCGTCGCGGCCGTCGCCGGCTCGGGTGGCCGGGAGGTCAGGCTCGTGCGGATCGACCAGGAAGCTCTCGATGGACGTCACCCGGCGGAACTGGGCGAGGTCCTTCCGGCCCGACGAGGGGCGTTTCCCCATCCCGAATGACGGCCTCACCATCCACCGTGAGTTCGTCGACCACGCCCACGATGACGGCTCGGATCGGGGCAACCTCCATGCCCACGACCTGCCGGGCGGAGTTCCCTTCGTCGATGATGAGGACGGTCTCGCCGGCGCCGGCGCCCACCGCGTCGGTCGCGATGATGTAGCTCCCGTCGGGCCGTCCGGAGGCGTCGAGGACGTCGCATACGAGGAGCTTGCGGTCCTGGAACACCGGCGCCTCGATGGTGGCCACGACCGTACCGACCACCCGTCCCACCTTCACGTGGCCCCTCCCCGGATTTCCTCGACCGCGTCGACGATGCCAACGATGGCGTGATCCACGGGGACGAAGGTCTCGCGGAGGGCCTGGGCCGCCTCCCGGCCCCCCACGAAGTAGATCAGCTCGCCCGGACCGGCCATGTACACTCCGTCGGCCGCAACCACCGGGGTTCCCCGAGGCCGCTGATGTCGGTCGAGCGGCTGAACGATCAGGAACTTCACCCCCTCCAGCCCATCGGCCTTCACGGTGGCAACCACGGTCCCGATCACCCGGCCCAGCTGCATCCGCTACCCGGCCTTCTCCACGCCCTGGGCCCGGAGCAGGAAGCGGGGATCGGCCACGAGGTTCTCGCTCATGCCCTCGTGAAGACGAGGGATCACCACGTGGGCCACCTCCTGCCCCGATCCGGCGATTCGAGCCACGCCGTACTCCACGGCCGCCTCGACCTCGGCCACCTCGCCGCCGAACAGCACGTAGCCCTTTCCCCCGAGCTCGTCGGCCAGGCGCAGCTCCCGGATGACCACCCGGGCACCCTTCACCCCGGCGTCGGCGGCGTGGATCACCGACGCCACCGTGCCGGTCTCGATGACGCCGAGGGCCTCCCCGCCGTCCTCCCGACGGGTCCCGCCGATGGACGCCACCACCTCGGGGTGGACGTCGGGAAGGAAGACGATGTCCACGAGGGAGCTCTCTCCCGCCTCCCGCCCGGCTTCCATGGCCTCCTCCACGTCGGCGGTCAGTCCCCCGACCAGGACGAGGTACTTGCCCGGATGCACCGTGCCCGCCCTGATCACCTCGAGCGGGGCTCGCTTGATCATGGCGTCGCCGGCCTCGATCCCCTTGGCGATCGAGTCGAACTCGAGGACGGCGATGGCGGGCTGCATGACTACACGATCCGAAGGGCTCCGACCACCGTGATACGGCGCTCCCGGCAGAAGGTCCGGGCCCGGGTCAGGCCGTCTCCGGTGGGGCTGGCGATGGAGTAGGAAGTGAACCCCTCGCCGCCCTCGCCGAGCCCGGCGAAGTTCGGCCCGTTTGCCACGAAGATGCTGCAGTTCATGGCCCGAGCCATGCGGGTGATGGTCTCGACGTTGGTGGAGTGGATGACCGCGGTGTGCCGGAACCCGTGCTCCGACTTCACGGCAAGGTCGATGGCTTGATCTGCGTTGGGCACGCGCGCCACCGGCATGACCGGCATCATCTGCTCGGTCCACACCAGGGTGTGCTCCGTGGGGACCTCGGCAACCGCGAGGCGGACTTCGTCGCCGACCCGGATGCCGATCTCGGCCAGGATCACCGAGGCGTTCTTGCCGATCCACTGCGGATCGATCACGCCGGGCTTGTTCGGCGGGCCCATCTCCTTGAAGATCACCCGCTCCAGCCGCCTGAGCTCGTGCTCCTTCAGCACGTACGCCCCGTGCTGGGCCATCGCCCGGACAAGCCGGTCGGCCACGCTGTCGACGACGATCGTCGTCTTCTCGTCGGTGCACACGACGTTGTTGTCGAAGGAACCCCCGGCGATGACGTCGCGGGCCGCCTTGTCGATGTCGGCGGTCTGATCGACCACCGCCGGTGGGTTGCCCGGCCCCGCCGTGATGGCGCGCTTGTCGGACTTCAGGGCCTCTCGGACCACTCCCGGGCCTCCGGTCACCAGGAGCAGCCGGACGTCGGGGTGGTGCATGAGCTCCTTGGCACTGTCGATGGTCGGCTCGGGGATCGCCCCTACCAGGTTCTCCGGTCCGCCTGCCGCCACGATGGCCCGGTTGATCAACCGGACGTTCTCGGCCGAGACCCGTTTAGCGTTTGGGTGGACGTTGAACACCACCGCGTTGCCGGCGGAGATGATGGAGATGGTGTTGTTGATGACCGTCGAGGTCGGGTTGGTGGTGGGGGTGATGGCGGCCACCACCCCGAAGGGTGCGAACTCCGTGACCATCATTCCCTTGTCGCCGGTCGCCGCCTCGGACTCCAGATCTTCGGGGCCGGGGGTCTTCGTGGCGACGAGGACGTTCTTACGAACCTTGTCGGCCGCGCGCCCCAGCCCGGTCTCGGCTTGGGCCATCTCCGCCAGGCGCTCGGCGTTCTCGAGCATGGCGCTCCTGATGGAGGCCACGATCCGCTTCCGGCCATCCAACCCGATCCGGCCGTAGGCCTGGAAGGCGCGAGAGGCCGCGGCCACCGCCTCGTCGATGGTGGGGAAGATCCCCTCCCCCCGCTCCCCCTCGGCGGCGCCTTCCAGGGCCTCAGCTCCGCGCAGCCCCGCCCCGGCGTCGGGCCCGGCCTGGCCCAGCCTGGCCTGGACCCGCTCGATGATGCCCTGGATCTCCTCCTGCGTGAGCGTCTTCATGCCTCACTCACCGCTCGGTACTTGTGGTAGCGCTCCTCGCCGCCCACCTCCCAGGTGTCGACGATGCCCATGATCACCGCGTCGCACGGCCGGTCGCGGGTCGCCTCGGTCTGCCGGGCCGAGCTTCCCTGGGCCACCAGGACGACCTCGTCGACCCCGGCCCCCACCGCGTCCGCGGCCACCACGAACTGGCCCGTCTCCTTGTCGTCCACGTCGAGGGTCCGGACCACCAGGAACTTGAGCCCGTCCATCGAGGGCTCCTTCCGGGTGGACACCAGCGTTCCGGCCACACGTCCGAGGAGCACGTCCGCCTCCTTTCTCGCGCCGGAGGGGACCGCGGCGGAAGCGCCGCCGTCCCCCTCGGCAGAGCCTGCTATCGGGCCGCCGCCTTGCGCTTGCCCTGCCCCGTCTCCTCCTCGGCCGCTTCCTTGCGTCCGAGGGGCAGGACCAGGTCGAGGTTCACGTGCGGCCTCGCGATCACGTGGCTGGCGACGAGCTCGCCGACCTTCTCGGCGTTCTGCACGCCCGCCTGCACCGCCGCCTTCACCGCGGCGACGTCGCCACGCACCACGGCGGTCACGTAGCCGCCGCCGGTCTCCTCGTACGAGACGAGCTCCACCTTGGCCGCCTTCACCATCGCGTCGGCGGCCTCGATCATGGCCGGAAAGCTCCGGCACTCGATCATCCCAAGGGCCTCAGCCATCGGTCCTCCTCCTCACCTGGTCGCTTCCCGACCTTCCAGTCCCTCGATGGCGGCCACCGCGGCCTGCCATCCCACGTCGATGTCGCGCTCCTCGCCGCCCAGGTACACCCGGCCCATCGAGCCGAACGCCCGGACCTCCAGGATGTTGATTTCCGCCGCCTTCTCCGCCTCGTTGGCGGCGAGCGCCGCATAGGCCGCGGGCTCGCACTCCAGGACGTACAGGGTGTCCCCCCGGATCAGCATCTGGCCGTGACGCTGCCGGTTGACCAGCTGGGCGTGGTGGTCGTCGACCCGGCGGATGATCTGGCTCGACAGGATCCGCGGCTTGATCCGGTCCTCCTCGCGGAGAGCAATCGCGTCGAGGATCGCCGCGCCCGCGGCCCGAGTCTCCGCCTGCTCCGGGGAGTGGACCTCCAGCAGGCCGAAGTATCGCTCGACAATCTGCATCCCCGGCTTCACCCCGGTGGTCTTGAGAGCCACGTCGGTGAGCCGGTTGATCTCGATCCCCGGGGCCACCTCGACGTTCAGGGATGCGTCGCCGGCCAGCGGCAGGAACCCCTGGGCTACGGTGCCCAGGAATGCCGCGTACTGGGGCTGGAGGCTGTCCAGGAAGCAGTACGCCCGGAGCTCGATCCCGTTGGTCACCGGCCCTCCTTCCCACCTCGGTCAGTACCGCGACCCACCCTTGCCTCCCGTCACGATCTCGACCCCCGCGGACGCCCCGATCCGGGTGGCCCCAGCGGCGACCATCTCCCGCACGTCCTCGGCCGTCCGGATCCCGCCGGCGGCCTTCACCCCCATCTCCGGGCCCACCGTCTCCCGCATGAGGAGCACGTCATGGACGGTGGCCCCGCCGGGGCCGAACCCCGTGGAGGTCTTGACGTAGTCGGCCCTGGCCTCCCTGGCCAGGTGGGAGGCGACTACCTTCTCCTCGTCGGTGAGCAGGGCCGCCTCGATGATGACCTTGAGGATGGCCCCGGCCTCGTGGCACGCGTCGGCCACCTTCTCGATGTCAAGGCGGACCAGGCCGTGGTCGCCGCTCTTCAGGGCCCCGATGTTGATGACCATGTCGATCTCCCGGGCCCCGTCGCGGATGGCCCGCCGAGCCTCCAGCGCCTTGACCTCCGGGGTGGTGGCCCCGAATGGGAACCCCACAACCGAGGCCACCCGCACGTCCGAGCCGCGGAGGTTCTCGGCCGCTCGCTTCACCCAAGCGGGGTTGATGCAGACCGCCGCGAACCCGTACTCGGCCGCCTCCCCGCACAGCCGGTCGATCTCGGCCGCGGTAGCGTCGGGCCGGAGGAGGGTGTGGTCGATGTACCTCGCCAGGTCCTGGGGGACGCTCGCCGCGTCGCCGGTATAGCTGATCCGCCCGGCCCCGCTTCCCACCACGCTCCGGACCTTGTCGGAGCAGTGCGCGGCGCACGATCCCCGGCAGTC
>DASWJF010000209.1:0-9243 GCA_036397275.1 Actinomycetota bacterium | reverse complement strand
CTCCAGCGGGTCGTCCCGGACCGGATCCGGGGCCGGATCTTCGCCTTCGACGCCGCCCTCATCACGCTCACGCTTACCGTCTCGAGCCTGGTCACGGGATGGCTGGCCACGACGTGGGGGGCGCGGCCCACCGCCGTCGGCTTGGGTGCGGTGGCCATCGCGTACGCGGGAGTGTGGACGTGGCTCACCACCGACGTCCGCCGCGCCACCATGCTCGACGGCTGCGGCCCTCCCCCGTACGAGGCGGAGGTGGCCTAGGTGCCGGCGGTGGCTTGGTGCTCGTTCGCCTTCTGCGTCGATAGCTCCAGGAGCGGCGCGATCTCCTCGGCGGGAATGGGGCGACTGTAGTAGTAGCCCTGGGCGAGGTGGCAGCCGAGGTCGACCAACAGATTCCAGACCTCCTCGCTCTCGACTCCCTCGGCCACGACCCGGAGTCCGAGGTTCCGGCCGAGCTCGATCGTCGAACGGACGATCACGGCGTCGTTCTCGTCGGAGATCATCGCGAGCACGAACGACTTGTCGATCTTGATCTCGTCCACGGGGAGCCGCGTGAGGTAGGCGAGGGAGGAGTACCCCGTGCCGAAGTCATCGATGGAGAGCCCGATCCCCATGCTGTTCAGGCGGGTCAGGACCTCCATCGACCCGGAGGGGTCGGCCATGATGCTGGACTCCGTGATCTCGAGCTCCAGCCGCTGCGAGCCGACTTTCCACTTCCGCAGCAGGCGGGAGATGGCGTCGGGCAACTGTGGATCGAGGAGATTGCGGGTCGAGAGGTTCACCGAGACGCTCAGCTCGAGGCCGGCCTGCTCCCACTCATGGCACCGGCGGAGGGCCTCGTCCAGGACGCGGAGGGTGAGGGGGCCGATGAGCCCAGTGTGCTCCGCGAGCGGAATGAACTCGTCCGGGCTGACGAGGCCGTGGCGCGGGTGCTGCCACCGGCAGAGCGCCTCCACCCCCAGGGTCCGGCCCGTCAGCAGCTCGGCCTTGGGTTGGAAGAGGAGGACCAGCTCCTCGTTGTCGATGGCATGCCGGAGCTCGGCCACCATGGCCAAGCGGTCGGGGCTGTAGCGGTCGCGGGTCGGGTCATAGACGTTATAGCCGCTGTGGGTCTCCTTGGCCAAGTACATGGCCACATCCGCCCTCTGGAGGAGGGTCTCCGCGTCGTGGCCGTAGTAGGGGTACACCGCGATGCCGATGCTGCCCTTGACGTCCAGCGTGATCTCGTCGATGACGAAGGGCTCCGCCAGCTCCCGCTGGATCTTCTCCGCCACCCGGACGGCCGCCTCCGGCGTGGAAGCGTCGGGGAGGAGGACGGCGAACTCGTCGCCGCCCAGACGGGCGACGGTGTCGCTCTGGCGAAGCGACGCCTCGAGCCGCGAGCCGATCTCCTTGAGCAGGCGGTCGCCGTGGTGGTGGCCGAGGGTGTCGTTGACCTCCTTGAAGCGGTCGATGTCCATGATCATCACGGCCACCCCCGAGCTGGTTCGGCGCGCGGCAAGGATGCCCCGCTGGACACGGTCCTGGAAGAGGGCCCGGTTGGGGAGGCCCGTGAGCGCGTCGTAGAGGGCCTGGTACTCGGTGATCACCGCCTGGCGGCCGCCGACGTAGACCGCACCCAGGGGCAGGAGCAGCAGCGGGATGTATAGGAGGCTCCGTTCGGCCGCCATCACCACGACGGGCGACAGCCCGAGCAGAACGCCGGTCACGCCGACCTGGAAGGCGATGTCCCGCGACAGGTAGTCGACGACCGGCTCCCGCTGTGCGAGGGCGACCACGACCCCTGTGAGGGTGGTGTTCACGATGAAGAAGGCGAGCCCGGCGGCCATGATGGCCGGCAGATCGCCTACGGTGAAGTGGGGCGGCGCATCGGGGTGGGGGATGTCGGCCAGGAGCGCCAGGACCCCACCGCAAGCCCCGAGGGCGAGCGTGTATTGCGCCAGGTTGAAGACGGACTTCGCCGCTGGCTTCCCGGCCCGCTTGTCGGCCACCAGGGAGGCGAGGGCCTGGACGAGGACGGCTCCGAGTGTCCCCGAGCTCAGGACGAGGGCAAAAGCGAAGGCCGTGGAGACCGTGACCTCCTCCTCCTCCGTGCGGTGTGGGAACTTGATCGGCAGCAGCTCGCCCAGGAGCGTGACGCCGGCGAAGACCCAGAACATGGTGGAGGTGTGCCGGGCCCAGTCGCCGATGCCCACGAAGGCGAGGCCGATGAGCAGCCCGATGCCGGCCACCGAGACGGCAGCCACGTAGAGCTGCAGCGGCTGGGCTCCCCGGAGTCGCATGATGTGGACCTACCTTCCTGCGCGATGGGCCTTACGCTGGATATCGGACCCTCCGGACCCCCTGTTAAGTGCGATCTGTCCCCAGATCGTGGAGCCCCCGCCAGCCCAACGGAGCCGGGGAGTGGACTCCGATCCCCTCACTAACGCGACGGCGCCTCAGGAGGGTGCTTCGCCCCGGGGTGCCCCAGGCCGGCTTTGGAACCACATGCGAGCGGCACCGAGTGCCATGAGCATGGCGGCGACGAACGCCGAGGCGACACCAACGCGGTTAAGGCTCGGCCTTCACACTCTTCGCCTGCTTCTACCGGTGCCCGCTGCCCGGCGCACCGTTCGGGTTTCCGGATCGCAGGCTGCCCGCCCTGCGAGCCTCTTCGCTTGGAGTTGTCGGCCCCGGATGCGATCCGCGGCACCGACCATACGCCCGTTACTGCAATCCAGCCCTGGAAGCCGGCCTAGGACGAAGACTGTCCGAACTGAGGGGGATCGCTGGGCGGGGGAGGCGGCACGGGTGGTACAGGGGGCGCGGGTTCGGGCGCGCCGGGCACCGGGGCACCACCCGGAACTGGGGCCCCGCCGGGAGCGCCGAACGACACCGACGGCGCGCCCGGCGCGAAGCTCACCTGCGGCGGGCCCGCCTCCCGGATGGCGTCCGGGATCTCGAAGAACTCCTCCTCCTTGAAGTTGAAGGCCCGGGCCATCGTGTTGGACGGGAACGACTGGACCCGCCGGTTGTAGTCGCGAACGTTTGCGTTGTAGAACCGCCGGGCGGTCTGGAGCCGGTCCTCCGTGTTGGACAGCTCGGCCTGGAGTGCCAGGAAGTTCTGGTTCGCCTTCAGCTCGGGGTAGTTCTCGACGACGGCGAACAGCTGGCGGAGGGCCGCCACGAACGGGCCCTCGGCGGCGGCCTGTTCGGCCGGGGATCCGGTGGCCGCCGCGGCTGCGGCCCGGGCCCTGGTCACGTTCTCGAACACCTGACGCTCGTGCGCCGCGTAGCCCCTGACCGTCTCGACCAGGTTGGGGATGAGGTCGTATCGCCGGCGGAGCTCCGTGTCGATGTTCGCCCAGGAGTCCCGGATGAGCTGCCGCTGGGAGACGAACCGGTTGTAGGAGACGATGCCGAGGAAGACGAGGAGCGCCACGACGCCAAGCACGATCCAGAGCCAGGTCACAGTGATTCCTTTCCGCGAACGGTCCGCAACAGCCTACCGGGCCGCACCCGCTCCGTACAGCTCGAACACGACGCGGGGGACGTGGTCCACGAACTGCTTCACGGTCCCGATCAAGGGCACGAGCTCGGTGGGACGGAGCCGCTTGCAGAAGCACAGGACCCACTGGGCGCTCACCTCGAACCGGAAGCCCCCGTCCACGCCGAGCAGCCACTTCATCATCCGGGCATCGATGAGGTCGTTGGCGAACTTCCGGTCCGCGGACTTCACGTTGAACCGGCTGTTGAACTCGTCTGACTCGAACTCGATGTCGCGCAGGCCGACGTGGTCGGCGAGCCGCGTGAACAGGTCCTCTCGGTCCAGCCTGAGATGCCGGCACGACGCCCGGATCTCGGTGATCGCGCACGAGAACCGGTGGTAGGTCTTGATCCGACGCCCGTTCGAGTCGGTGGACTCCTCGTAGTACCAGTAGTCGAACTCGGTGACCGGGATGCCCTGCCACGTGCCCCACATGACGTTCTCGGTGCCGCGGCCGTCCCCTTTCTCCAGCAGCGCGAACGGGTAGCCCAGGCACCCCAGGGTGTCCTGCGGCGAGTAGTCCAGCCCGAGCTGCGTGGCCGCGGCTGCCAGCTCCTGCCGGCGCCGCCGCTTGAAGTAGTAAGAGAGGTAGGCGGCCAGGGCCGCGACGACCACGAACGCCACGATGGGCAGGAACTCCATGTCCCGGGTATCGGACCACCCCGCCCGGGGGTGAAGCAAGGATGCTGCTAGCTGCGGTCCCCCGGGGCCGAGCTCCGCCCCAGGAGGATGGCCACCCCCAGGAGGATCAGGACGAGCGGGAGGACGTACCGGGCCCGGAAGTCCCACACGTCCAGCCGGTCCAGGAGGAAGGCCACCCCGGCCGCGATGAAGAAGACCCCGAAGATGACCGCTGACCGGTTCGTCCCGCCGTCAGCCACTTTGCACGACCACCTCTCCGATCCCCACCGAGAGGTCGAGGGAGAACGTGACGCTCCCTTCTGCCGGGACGTACTCGTTTCGGACGCCGAGCCCCCCGTCGCTCTCATCGAAGATCGAGACCTCGCCCACGCCCGCGAGCGCCTCGACGCGCACGGGCTCGTCCGAGGGCACGATGACGACGAGTTGCCCGATCCCCACGCGCGCCCGGATGGTCCTTAGCGGGAGGCCGGCGACGACCGTGCGGTGCAGGAGGTCCAGGCGGGTGAGGTCCACCGTCAGCTCCCCCACGGCCAGACGGTACTCCTCCTCCAGCTCTGCGAGGGTGGCGGGCCGTTCGACCCGCTGCCCGACCCCGCCCTCGAAGGGGAGGTCGACCGCCGTGGCCGCGGTGAGGAGCACGGTGAGGACGATCCCCACGGCGATCAGGCCCCCCTGGCTCCGTTCGGACCGCGTGCCGGCGACCACCAGGATCAACCCCACGACGATGAGCGCGCCGGGCAGCACGGCCTTCCAAGGCACGGTCGTGACGTCGAGGGCTTGGAGCAGGGCGGCCACACCGGCCGCCAGGATGAGGAGACCGAGCAGGAATCGCCCCGTTCGGAGCCCGGGCGGCGCCGGCTCCGGAGGTGGCGGCGGTGGCGGGGGCGGCTCGGGGAGGTCGCTCATCGTCTCGATGAGGCCTGGACGATGACGGCCACGCCCACGGCGATCAGCGCGAGCGGCCAGAGGTACTTCCCGATCCGGGGAAGGCTGAGGCCGAGCAGCAGGATGACGCCGATTGCGATCAGCGCCCCTCCGAAGACCAGCCGGGCCGTGTCCGCGCTGGAAGGAGGCGCGCCGCCGAGCTGATCGCCCTCCGCCTCCTCGGGGATCAGGATCCAGGCCACGATGTAGAGCAGGACCCCGCTGCCACCCGCGACGGCCAGCACGAGGAAGGCGATCCGGATGAGGACGGAATCGACGCCGACGTACCGACCGAGCCCGCCACATACGCCGCCGATGACCTTGTCGGTCCGGCTGCGGCGAAGCAGCCTGGGCTTGTCCGATCCATCGGCCACGCTCAACCCTACCGGCCCTTCGGCCGGGCCCTCAACCCGGGTGCCGCGTCCGGACCTCTGCCGGGATGCGCCGCCCGAACCCCGTGGCCACCTCCAGGAGGGCGAACGTGTCCCGTCTCCGGTGCGGCGCGTAGCACAGCAGCATCCGGCCACTCACCTCGAACGCCACGTCGTCCTCCGTTTCGATGATCCACCGCCGCAGGTCGTCCTGGAGGAGCGTATCGGCGAAGGCTCGGTCGGTCGTCCGCACGTCGTAGGCCCCTTCGAATCCCTCCTGGGGGGGGTCGAGGGGATCGAGCGTGAGATCGGCGGCCGGGGTGAAGAAGGTCTTGGGCTCGATCACCACCGGCGGACAGTCGGCCTCGATCGGTACCAGGGCGCAGTCGAACCGTCGTCCCTCACCGGGCGCGTCCTCAGCCGACCGATACCGGAAGTCGAACAGCTTCACGTCGAGGGCCCGCCACGTCCCCCACATCACGTTCTCCACGGAGGCCTCCCCGCCTCCTCGGGACAGGAGCTGGAGGGGAAGCCCGCGCAACCCGAACCGGTCGTCGAGCGATCGCTCCAGGCCGAGCGCGGTGGCCTCGGCCCTTCCCTTCTCCACCCTCCGCCCGGCCAGGTAGCGGCGCAAGCCGACGGCGATCCCCACGGCAGCGAGGATCACGACCACGAAGGGCGGGAGCGCCTCGAGGACCACCGCCACCAGCGCCACCCCGGCCAGCAGCCCGAAGACGAGCCCCCACCCTCTCATGCCCCGAGTATCGGGTGCCCAGCCGAGCCGCTTTACGAACCCCTACCGGGACTGCCACGGGAACGAGACCACCGTACGGACCGGGACGATCTCCACGGCCGCCGAGGAGGGTCCGAGCGGGACGGGGTGGGCCCGACGGACCCGCCGCAACTCCGCCTCCAGCACCGCCGCATGGCGGCGCAACTCCTCGACCTCGTTCTGGAGCTCCATGATCAGCTTCACGCCGGCCAGGTTGACTCCCTGCCGCTGCGTCAGCTCGAGGATGGTCTGGAGCCGGCCGATGTCGCGTTCCGAGTACCGCCGCGTGTTCCCCGAGGTCCGCTTGGGCCGCAGCAGACCCTTCCGCTCGTAGATGCGAAGAGTCTGGGGATGCACGCCGGCGAGCTCGGCTGCCACGCTGATGATGTAGACCGCCCGGTCCTGGGTTCCCTCCGCCCGCTCGGCCCGTTCCGTCCGCCTCATGCCGTCAGTCACGTCTGCCTCCCTCGCGGTCGAGCCCGAGTCCCTTGCGCGGCGACTCGTGCTCCAGTTCCTGGAGCTGCTTCAGCAGCTGCTTCTCCTCGCGGGAGAGCCGCTTCGGCACCTCCACCCTCACGGTGACCAGCAGGTCGCCGTTCCCGCTCTTCCTGGGCGCGCCTTTGCCCCGAACCCGGAACGTCCGGCCGGACTGGGTGCCGGCGGGGATCTTCAGGGTCACCGCCCCGTTCAGCGTGGGGACGCGGACGTTTCCGCCCAGGGCCGCCTCGGCGAACGTGACCGGGAGCTCCAAGGTGAGGTCGTTGCCCTTCCGCCCGAACAGCTCATGCGGCGACACGCGCACCACCACGAACAGATCGCCGGGCGCGCCCCCGGCCGGCCCGGGCTCGCCCCGGCCGGCCAACCGGATCCGGGCACCGTCCTTCACGCCGGCGGGAACCCTGACCTGATAGTTCCGCGTGGTCCGGACGCTGCCGGATCCGCGGCACGTTGGGCAGGGGTGCTCCACGATGCGGCCGGCTCCCCGGCACCGCGGGCAGGTCTGCGACATCTGGAAGAACCCCTGGTTCACGCTTACCGACCCCAGCCCCCCGCACTGGGGGCACGTGATGGGCGTCGTCCCCGGCTCCGCGCCGGAGCCCCCGCACGTCGGGCACGGCGCTGGACCCTGGATCCGGACCGGCACCGTGGTCCCCCGCATGGCGTCGTCGAACGACACCCGGACCTCGGTCTCGAGGTCGGCTCCCCGGACCGGTTGCCTGCCCCTTCCCCCACTCCGCCCGGTGAACACGCTGAATAGGTCCCCGAGGTCGCCGACGTCCCCGAACCCCATGTCCTCGAACCGCACACGGCCGCCGGGACCCCTCGCTCCGGGGAAGCCCCCGGCGCCGACGCCCGACGCGGCCATATCGCGGACCTGGTCATACTGCTTGCGCTTGGCCTCGTCGCCGACCACGTCGTACGCCGCCGAGATCTCCTTGAACCGCTCCTCCGCCGACTTGTCGCCGGAGTTGGCGTCCGGGTGGAATCTCTGCGCGAGCTTGCGGTACGCCTTCTTGATGTCCGCCTGCCCGGCGTTCTTGGGGACGCCGAGGACCTGGTAGTAGTCCTTCTCGAACCACTCACGCCGGACGTCGCCGTTCATCGGCGACCCCTCAGCGCTCGTGCGTGACGCGGACGCCCGCCGGGCGGATGACCCGGCCCTTCAGCATGTATCCCTGGCGCAATACGTCGGCCACGACCGGCTCGCCATCGCCGGGCGCCGATCCCATCAGCGCCTCGTGCCGGGTGGGGTCGAACGGCTTGCTCTGCGCGTCGACCCGCTCCAAGCCCTCGGCCTTCAGCGTGTCGACGAGCTTCGCGTAGACGAGCTCCACGCCGTGCAGGAACTTGTCGAAGTCGGGCTTCTGCTCCGCGGCCAGGAGCGCCAGCTCGAACTCGTCGAGCACCTCGAGCAGCTGTCGGATCAGGGGCTCCGCGGCGAGCTCGACGGCCCGCGTCTGCTCCTTCAGCACGCGCTTGCGGTAGTTGTCGAACTCCGCGTGGAGGCGCACCAGGTGATCGCGGTAGTCCGCCGCCTCCTGCCTGGCGGCGGCAAGCTCCTCTTCGGCTGCCCCCGGGCGAGCCGTCTCCCCCCGAACGTGCCGGCGGTCGGTGACCTTGACCTTCGGTCGCTGCTCCTCCTCTCCCTCGCCGGTCCGGTCCTTCTCGCCCATCACGTGACCTCGATCGTGAGCATCTACGAAGCACTTCCTTCGTCCACGATCTCGCCCTCGACGACGTCACCCTCGCCGCCTTCGGGCGCGCCCCCGGCCGCAGCCTGCCGCGACGCCGCTTCGGCCTGGGCGTGCTGATACATGGCCTGACCGATGCGCTGGAACACTTGCATCGTGGCCTCGGTGGCAGAACGGATCTTCTCGACGTCCTCGCCCTTCAGCACCTCTTTCAGCTCGTCGCTGGCCTTCGCCAGCTCGTCCCGGTCGCCGGCGGGCACCTTGTCGCCCCACTCGACCAGGGCCTTGTCGATCTGATAGGTGAGCTGGTCGGCGGCGTTCCTTGCCTCCGCCGCCTCTCGCCGCGTGTGGTCCTCGGCAGCGAACTTCTCCGCGTCCTTGACCATCTTGTCGATGTCGTCCTTCGACAGGGCCGTGCCACCGGTGATCGTCATCTGCTGCTCCTTGCCGGTGGCGAGGTCCTTGGCCGAGACGTTCACGATGCCGTTCGCGTCGATGTCGAACGCCACCTCGATCTGAGGCATGCCGCGGGGCGCCGGCGGGATTCCCATCAGGTGGAACTTCCCGAGCGAGCGCACAGCCGGCGAGAACGCGGTCTCCGCCTCGCCCTGGAGGACGTGGATCTCGACCGTTGTCTGGTTGTCGTCGGCCGTGGTGAAGATCTCGCTCTTGCGCGTGGGGATCGTGGTGTTGCGCTCGATCAGCCGGGTGAAGATCCCGCCCTTGGTCTCGACGCCGAGCGTGAGCGGGGTCACGTCGAGGAGCAGGATGTCCTTCACGTCACCCTTCAGGACGCCCGCCTGGATGGCCGCGCCGACC
>DASWJF010000208.1:0-4231 GCA_036397275.1 Actinomycetota bacterium | reverse complement strand
GTCGCGGACGATGGTGGCCTGGTCCCTGACCCACAGCCATCGCCCGTCGGTGGCCCGGATGCGGTACTCGATGTCGAACGGCTCGCCGGTCTCGTTGTGCCGGGCCGACGCGTCCACGACCCGGTTCCGGTCGTTCGGGTGCAGGGCCCGCATCCACAGCCCGAGGTCCTCCTTCCACTGCTCGACGGTGTACCCGAGCATGGCCTCGATCTGGGGACTCACGAAGACCGTCGTGGACAGGGCATCCACCCTGTCCACGTAGGTCACCGCCGGGATCGTCTCGACCAGGGAGCGGTACCGGTTCTCCGCCTCCAGCAACCGCTCCTCGGTCTCCTTGCGCTCGGTGAGGTCGAGCAACACGCCCTGCCACACGCTCCGCCGGCCGGCCCGGCCCCGCTCCATCACCACCGCGTCGTCGCGCACCCACACCACCCGGCCGTCCCTGCCGATCAGCCGGTACTCCATGCTGAACGGCTCGCCGGCGTGGTCGGTCCGCTCGGACTCGGCCATGACGGCATCCCGGTCATCGGGGTGGATGCGCTTCCTCCAGATGTCCGGGTCGTCCAGCCACTGCTCCGGTGTGAATCCGAGCAATTGCTCGATCCCCGGCGCGATGTACTTGGACGCGCCGTCCTCGTGGTGCAAGGCTTCCCCCACGTACGTCACGGCGGGCATCTCCTCCACCAGGGTCCGGTATCGGTGCTCCGCCGCGGCCCGGGCCCGGGTCTCCCGCCGGGCTTGCCGCCACCGCAGCAGCGAGAACACCCACAAGCCCAGGGTGGCCAGGCCCAGGGCCACCAGGATCTCGTCCACCCGGGTCGGGAAGAGGGGCATGACCCAGCGGTACGCCAGCTCGATCCCGCCCGTCACCACGCCCAGCCAGAACACGACGAGGGCGACGAGCGAGATCAACAGCAGATCCCGCACCGCCCTCGGTCGGTTCCGGCGCGCCTTCCTGCGTTCGTTCATCGCGATGAGCTGTTTCCCCGACTATCGGCGGCCCCGGGGGGACGCCTAAGCCCTGCGCCGCAGGTCCTTCGGGAACTGTCCGCGGGCCGGGACGGCGGTCTCGGGGCGATCGGAGTCAGAACCGGGCCAGCTCGAGCATCCGCTCGTAGATCCTGTCCGTATCCGGCATGAAGGCGTGCTCCAGCGCGGCCGCGAACCCCATGGCCGGGACGTCCGGGCCCCCCATCCGGACGATGGGGCCGTCGAGGTCGAACATGGCCTCCTCGGCGATGGTGGCGGCGATCTCGGCGCCGGCCCCGTAGGTCCGGTTGTCCTCGTAGACAACCATGGCCTTTCCCGTCTTGCGCACCGAGGCCAGGATGGTCTCCGTATCGAGGGGCGCGATGGTTCGGACGTCCACGACTTCCGCCGAGACGCCCGCCTCCTGCTCCAGGCGCTGCGCGGCCTCCAGGCACAGATGGAGCATGAGTCCGTAGGCGACGACGGTGAGGTCGGTGCCTTCCCGCTTCACGTCGGCCTTCCCGATGGGGACGGTGAACGGCTCCTCCGGGACCTCGCCCTTGATCAGGCGGTACGTCTTCTTGTGCTCGAGGAACAGCACCGGGTCCGGGTCTCGGATCGCGGACCGAAGCATCCCGACGGCGTCCCGGGGGGTGGATGGGACCACCACCTTCAGGCCCGGCACGTGCCCGTAGAAGGCCTCGATGGACTGGGAGTGGTACAGGGCCCCATGGATGCCCCCGCCCCACGGGCAGCGAACCACCATGGGCAATCCCAGGTCGCCGTTGGTGCGGTACCGCATCCGCGCGGCCTCCGAGACGAGCTGGTCGAAGGCGGGGTGGATGAAGTCGGCGAACTCGATCTCGGCCACCGGGAGCAAGCCGTGGAGGGCCATCCCGATGGCGACCCCCACGATGAGGGATTCGGCGAGGGGCGCGTCGATGACGCGTCCCTCGCCGAACTCGTCCAGGAACCCCTGGGTCACGCGGAACACGCCGCCCCTGGCCCCGACGTCCTGGCCCAGCACGACGATCCGCTCGTCGGCCGCCATCTCGTCATGGAGGGCGTCGTGGATGGCCGTGACGACGTTCTTCTCGGCCATCTCAGGAGTCTTCGTGGAAGACGTGCCGCATGAGGGTGGCGGGGTCGGGGTCGGGCGCGTTCCAGGCCCGGTCCACCGCCACGTCCAGGTCGACCTTGATCTCCGCCGCCATCGCCTCGAGCCGCCCGTCGTCGATCAGCTCCTGTCCCTTCAGGTAGCCCGCGAACCGGAGCAGGGGGTCGCCCTGCCGCGCCGCCTCGACCTCCTCCCGGCTCCGGTAGGTCCGGTCGTCGTCGTCGGAGGTGTGGGGCTGGAACCGATAGGTCTTGCACTCGATCAGCGTCGGGCCCTGGCCACCGCGCGCCCGCGCCACGGCCTCCTTCATCGCGGCGTGGCAGGCCAGCACGTCGTTGCCGTCCACCACCACGCCGGGGAAGCCGTACCCCGGGGCGCGGTCGGCGACGTTCTCGATCGCCATCTGCTTGGACTGCTCCACCGAGATCGCGTAGCGGTTGTTCTCACACACGAAGACCACGGGCAACCCGTGGATGCCGGCGAAGTTCAGCCCCTCGTGCCAGTCCCCCTCGCTGGTCGCCCCCTCACCGAACCAGGACGCAACCACGGCGTCCTCCCCCCGGTACTTCATGGCGTAGGCGATCCCCGCGGCGTGGGGGACCTGGGTCGCGATGGCGGAGGAGTGGGAGACGATCCCGAGCCGGCTGGAGCTCCAGTGGGCCGGCATCTGCCGCCCGCCCGAGGTGGGGTCGTCCGCCTTGCCGAACAGCCCCAGGAACACCTCGTACGGCGTCATCCCGGCCACGAGCACCACGCCGAGGTCCCGGTAGTACGGGACCCAGACGTCCCGGCCCCGCTCCAGGGCCCAGGCCGTCCCCACCTGGCATCCCTCGTGCCCGGAGACGGGGACCACGAAGGGCGCCTTGCCCTGGCGGTTCAGGCGGAAGGCGGCCTCGTCCACCAGGCGCGCCGTGAGCATCGTGCGGTAGATGGAGAGGAGGTCGTCGGGGGTGAGGCCAAGGGCCTCGTGTGAGGTGTCGCTCACTCGAGTCGCCACATCACCCTCCTCGGGGCGAGTCTAGCATCGGCGAAACCTCGCTCCCCCTGGCCGGGGGGACCTGTGCCTGCGTCCCCAGCGGGTGCTGCGATCGAGGGGACTCGCCCTCGAGTGACGGAACCTTGACCCGGCGAAACGGGGCCGTTCGGCCCGTCCCGATGAGGACGGCCATGATACTGTACCGGGGTATAGCAGCTCTGACGCGAGGAGGTATCCGATGTGGTGGGGACCCGGTGACGGATGGGGAGCGTGGCTGGTCATGAGCCTGATGATGGTCGGCGCCTGGGCGGTGCTGATCCTCCTGGTGGTCTGGATCGTCCGGCAGCTCACACCGGGCACGTCCGAGAGGGAACGGACACCCCGGGGCTCGACCGCGGTGGCGATCCTCGAAGAGCGGTTCGCCAGGGGCGAGATCGACCGGCAGGAGTTCGACGAGCGGCGGGCGGCGCTCCAGGGTCGGTCGGGTTGACGTCGGATACCCCCCTAGGGTATCGTGCCAGGAGGGGTCGAGATCTCAGGCGTCTCGACCAACGTTGCCAACCCTGAGGAGGAGTTCTCCATGGCCGGCTATTCGGCGAACAAGAAGGACCTCCAGGACCGTCTCCGCAGGATCGAGGGACAGGTTCGCGGCCTCCAGCGGATGGTCGAGGAGGACAAATACTGCATCGACATCCTGACCCAGGTGAACTCCGCCACGGCGGCGCTCCGGGCGGTCGGAATGGGCCTGCTGGACGAGCACGTCCGGCACTGCGTGAAGGAGAGCATCGAGCAGGGCAGCGGCCAGGAGAAGGTGGAGGAGCTCCTCGCCGCCGTCTCGCGGTTCGCCGGGAAGTAGGCGCCGTGGCGAAGGTGGAGGAACAGGAGAAGGAGCTCCGGCTCGACGTGCTCGGCATGACCTGCGGGTCGTGCGCGGCGCGCGTGGAGAAGGCCCTGAACCGCCAGCCGGGGGTGGAGGCCTCCGTGAACTTCGCGACGGGCGAGGCCCTGCTGCGTCTGGCCGTCGAGTCGCCGCCCTTCGACTCGCTCCGCCAAGCGGTGCAGGCCAAGGGCTACGACATCCGGGTCCACGTGGACCAGGCCGAGGAGGCCGCCCGGGCCGAGGAGCGGGCGTGGCTCACGCGCCTCCTGGTGGCAGCGCCGCTCGGCCT
>DASWJF010000207.1:0-5446 GCA_036397275.1 Actinomycetota bacterium | reverse complement strand
CTCATCCGGCGGATCAGGAAGAACCACAGGAGCCCGAACAAGAGCAGCGGCAGGACCCACGCGAGCAGGAAGCTCTGGAAGCCGCTCGCCGGGTCGCCCGTGTACTTCACGTTCTTCTCGTCCAGGAGGTCCGGGAGCGTGGAGGTGCCCTGGAGGATGGGCGGGATATTGGCCGTGAAGTCGACCTCGTCACCGCCCTCTCTGTAGGTGCCGGAGACGGAGGTCTCGGAGATCCGGACGGTGCCCACGATCTGGCCCTGTTCCACCTTGGCCAAGAACGCGGAGTAGTCGATGGCGTTCGGCCGGGGTGCCGCCAGGTACTGAAACAGGAGGAAGACCACCAGGAAACCGATCACCCAGACCCATGGAGACGTGCGGAGGCGCCGGGGCTCCCCGGGGCTGCCGCGGCCGCCACCGAGATCGAACCCGGGCCAGCGGCCGCGCCTGTCGTCCTTCCCATCCGCCATGCACCCATCTTCGCACCGGACCCGCGATGTGACAGCCTCGCCGGCCCGTGGATATGCGACGCGAGCCAAGCATCCGGGCCGGCCTGGGAACGATGCGCGATACTGGGGGCACCCTGCACTTGAGGAGCGGAGGAGGAGCTGGCCATGGCGATGGGCGTCGGCCCGAAGGGTGGGGCTCGTGGCGCGTAGCAGGGCGGCGCCTCCGGACGACCCCGCCCTGAAGGAACGGTTCGAGCGCGACGTCCTGCCGCTCCTGCCCAACCTGTACTCGGCGGCGCTCCGGCTCACCCGGAACCCGTCGGACGCCGAGGATCTCGTCCAGGAGGCCTATCTCCGGGCCTTCCGGGGGTTCTCCGGGTTCGAGGAGGGCACGAACCTCCGGGCCTGGATGTACCGGATCCTCACGAACACGTTCATCAACGCCTACCGGAAGAAGCAGCGGGAGCCGGTCACCGTCCAGGAGGACGACGTCGAGGACTGGTACCTGTACGACAAGCTGGGGGAGACCGGGGTCGAGCCCTCGGCCGAGGCCGAGGTGCTCCAGCGGATGCCCGACGAGGACGTCCAGCGTGCCCTGGAGGACCTGCCGGAGGGGTTCCGGCTGGCCGTGCTGCTGGCCGACGTGGAGGGGTTCGCGTACAAGGAGATCGCCGAGATCCTGGACATCCCCATCGGGACGGTCATGTCGCGACTGCACCGGGGAAGAAGGGCGCTGGAGAAGGCGTTGTGGGAGAAGGTACGGGAGAGAGGCCTTGTGTCCGATTGACTGCCAGCAGGCTCTGAAGCAGATCGAGCTCTTCTTGGACGACGAGCTCGATCCGTCGCTGCACGCCGAGGTCCGCCAGCACCTGGCGGGGTGCGGCCCGTGCATGGACCACTCCGAGTTCCGGCGGCACCTGAAGGAGCTGCTGAGGGCGAAGTGCGGGTGCGACCACGTCCCCGCCCACCTCGTGGAGCGGGTCAGCCGGCTGCTGCACGAGACGCCCCCCGCCTAGCCTTCGCGAAACCGCGCCACGGGGCTCGTTCTTCGTCTGTAGGATTCGGCGTGCCCGCGGGCGTTCGATCACCTAGTTGGGGGTGGAGCGTGGACGAGCTCGGCACGATCCTCGGGGTGTGGGCCCATCCCGACGACGAGACGTATCTCACGGCCGGCCTGATGGCTCGCGCCGTGCGCAACGGTTCGCGCGTGGTCTGCGTGACCGCGACCCGCGGAGAGGGCGGCTCCCTGGACGAGGAGCGGTGGCCGAGCGCGACCATGGGCCAGGTGCGGGAAAAGGAGCTGATGCGAGGGTTCGCCTTCCTCGGCGTCACCGAGCACCACTGGCTCGACCTGCCGGACATCGACATGGACGCCTCGCTGCCGGAGGAGGGGGCGGCCAAGGTCCGAGCCATCATGGGTGAGGTGGGTCCCGATACCGTGCTGACCTTCGGCCCGGACGGCATGACCGACCACGCCGCGCACAAGTCGGTCAGCCGGTGGACGACGGAGGCGTTCCACGAGGTGGCGAGACCCGGCGCGAAGCTCCACTACGCGACCTACCCGCCGGAGTGGGCGGAGGAGTGGCTCCCCAAGCTCGAGCCGTTCAACATCTTCCGGCCGGGCACCCCGCCTGTCACCCCGAGGGAGCGGCTCAGCATCGATTACGAACTGCCGCCCGACATCCTGGACCTGAAGCTCCGGGCCATCCAGGAGCACGTGAGCCAGGTTGAGGGGATGGTCCACGTGTTCGGCGAAGACGGCCTGCGGCAGGCCATGGCGGTCGAGTGCTTCCGGCTGGTGGCGGCAAAGGGATGAGCGTTCGCCCGGACCCGTTCCCGGACCTGGACTGGGGCCCCGCGCGGGCCCGGGTGTTCGCCGACCGGACGGCCTCCCTGTGGGAGGAGTTCCTGGGGAGGCTGCGGGACCTCCCGATCACGCACGGGCGCGCCGCGCGGGACGTGCGCGAGGCGGTGGCCATCCCCGTGCCCGAGGAGCCCATGCCCGAGGACCGGCTCTTCGACTACCTGCGAGAGGTGGTGTTCGACTGGTCGATGTACCCGGGGCATCCGCGGTTCGCCGGGTACATCACGGGCGCCGGGACGGTGCCGGGGGCCGCCGCCGACCTGCTGGCCGCCGGTCTCAACATGAACCTCGGCGGATGGATGCTTTCGCCCTCGGCGTCCGAGATCGAGCAGCACCTCATGCGGTGGTTCGCCTCGCAGTTCGGGCTGCCCCCAACGGCCGGCGGGATCCTCGTGTCCGGCGGCGCGATGGCCAACTTCGTCGCGCTCAAGGTGGCGCGGGACCGGAAGGCCGGGTGGGACGTGCGGACGAAGGGGGTGGCCGCCGGCCCGCCCCTCGCCATGTACATGTCCGTCGAGACGCATGTGGTGAGCTCCCGGGGCGCGGACATGCTGGGCCTCGGGACAGAGGCCGTACGACAGATCCCGGTGGACGACGGATACCGGATCCGCGTGGACCTGCTGCGCGAGGCCATCCGGCGGGACCGGGGCGCCGGCGTGCGGCCCTTTGCCGTCGTGGCGTCGGCGGGCACGGTGGCCACCGGCGCCATCGACCCCCTGACCGACCTGGCCGACGTGTGCGACGGGGAGGACCTGTGGTTCCAGGTCGACGCGGCGTATGGAGGGCCGGCGGCCTTCGCCGAGGACCTCCGCCCGTTGTTCGCCGGCATCGAACGGGCCGACTCCATAGCCTTCGACCCCCACAAGTGGCTGTATACGCCGCACTCGGGAGGGTGCGTCCTGTTCCGGGACCTCCAAGACCTCGCCGACTCGTTCGCGGTGGAGACCACCTACGTGCACCAGGACAAGGAACGCACCGGCCGGGGGGTCGATGGCCATCAGCTCGGGCCGCAGTTCTCCCGGGGGTTCCAGGCGTTCAAGGTGTGGGTCTCCCTGCTCGCCCACGGCAGGAGGGCATACGCCGAGCGGATCTCGCACGACGTCGCCCTGGCCCGCTACATGGAGGCCCGGGTGCGGGAGCGCCCCGAGTTCGAGCCGGCCTGCCCCGTGGTGCTGTCGATCTGCTGCTTCCGGTACGTGCCGCCGGACCTCCCCGAGGGGAAGGGGCGCGAGGAGTACCTCGACCGCCTGAACGAGCGCTTGATGACCGAGGTCCAGCAAGACGGCCGGGTGTTCTTCTCCAACGCCGTTCTCTCCGGCCGGTTCGTGCTCCGGGCCTGCATCGTGAACTTCCGGACGGAGGCCGAGGACGTGGACGCCATGCTCGACGTGGCGGCCGAGCTGGGGGCCGGTCTCGACGCCGAGCTCCGTCCCGATTCGCTGCGGACGGGGGCCGCGTGAGCGGGCTCACGATCGGGCTCATGGGGGCGGGGGAGTTCGACCCGTGGGCGGAAGAGGTCGACCGGTGGCTGCTCGCACGGGCGGGCGCCGGCGACGGGCGGGTCCTGATCGTTCCCACGGCGAGCGCGGCCGAAGGCGACGACGTCTTCGACTCATGGGGGGACAAGGGGCTCGAGCACTACGGCCGGCTGGGGGTTCCGGCCGAGGTGGCGCCGCTCAAGACCCGGGAGGACGCTTACCGCGAGGACTTTCTCCCGCTCCTGGACCGAGCCTCGGTCGTGTTCTTCTCCGGGGGGAACCCCGCGTACCTCTCGGCCACCCTGAATGACACGCCGTTCTGGTCCGCCTTGGTGGAGCGGCTCGATCGCGGGCTGGCCTTCGCGGGGTGCAGCGCCGGCATGGCGTGTCTCCAGGACATCACCTACGACAGCGACGTGAACGAGATGAGCGAGAAGCTGTTCAAGCCGGGGCTCGGCCTGTTCCGGGAGGTGGCGTTCGGGCCGCACTGGGACATGCTCGACAATTGGGTCCCGGGGGCCCGCGAGTACCTCGTCTCGTGGGTGCCGGACGGATGGCGGGTGCTCGCGCTCGACGAGAACACGGCGGCGGTGGGGGATGGCTTGCGGTGGTCGGTGCTCGGCACGGGGTCGGCCCACACGCTGGTCGACGGCACCTGGCAGGATCACCCGGCCGGATCGTCGTTCGCGCTGCCCCTTCGAAGGGCCTCCGACCCGGCGTAGGAACGAATCGAGGTGCTCGGCGGGAAGGGAGGGAACGGCGATGGTGCTGGTGCAGTTCCGCGTGGCGGTGCCCGATGTGGCTAAGTTCAAGGCGGCGTACGAGAAGTGGCGGGACGCGTTCGAGCAGGATGGGGCGGGCGATCAGCGGCTCTACCGGAGTGAGTCGGACCCGAACGAGATCACGATGATGGCGGAGTGGGAGTCCCACGACGCGATGATGATGTCCTCGGACAAACGGGGCGATGCTTTCCAGGCGGACGCCGGAACGCAAGGGCTCGAGTGGGAGACGCGGATCTGGCATCCGCTGGCTTGAGGGAGAGGGTCCATGCCGAAGAAGGCGTCGAAGGGGCTCGATCGCGCCAGCCCCATCGAGGAGCGCACCTCGGAGATCGTCCGGCTCCTCTCGAGGACATACCCCGACGCCAAGGTCGCGCTGAACTTCTCGAACCCGCTCGAGATGCTGGTCGCCACGATCCTGTCGGCCCAGTGCACCGACGAGCGGGTCAACGGGGTCACGAAGACCCTGTTCGACAAGTACCGGACGCCGGAGGACTACCTGAGGGTCCCGGAGTCCGAGCTCGCCGCCGACATCAAGCCAACCGGCTTCTTCAACCAGAAGACGAAGTCGATCCGTGGTGCGTGCCGGCGGATCGTGGAGGTGTACGGGGGCGAGGTCCCCGACACCATGGAGGATCTGCTCACGCTGCCGGGGGTGGCCCGCAAGACCGCGAACATCGTGCTCGGCAACGCCTTCGGAAAGGTCGAGGGCATCGCCGTTGACACGCACGTGCGCCGGCTGGCCGACCGCTTGGGGTTCAGCAAGGAGAAGGATCCGGACAAGATCGAGCGGGACCTCATGGGCCTGATCCCGAAGAAGCGGTGGTTCCCGTTCACCTACGTCCTGATCGACCATGGGCGGGCCATCTGCGTGGCGCG
>DASWJF010000206.1:0-14066 GCA_036397275.1 Actinomycetota bacterium | reverse complement strand
GGTGCCGAGGCCGTCGGCCCGCAACCCTACCGTGCCGCCGGGCCTCGACGGCTGGGTGGCGTCCATGACGGAGAAGGACCGGGAGCTCCGGCCGGAGTCGGCGGCCGAGGCCCGCCGGGACCTGGCGGCCGAGGCCGCCTCGTTCCCGCCGGCCCAGTCGATCGGCAAGCTGGTCCAGGAGGCGCCAGAGCCGTCGCGTTCCGCCGATCCTCGGCACGCCCGCACGGTGGCCATCCCCCGCGGCACGCGCGGCGGCGAGAGGCGCGGAAGGCGGCGCGCCCTCGGCGTCCTGTTCGCGCTGCTCGCTGTGGCGGGAGTGGCCTGGGGAGCGTGGACGTACCTCGTCCCCCACAACGTGGACGTGCCGGGTGTGATCGGCCTGCGGATGGACGAGGCCCAGGCCCGTCTGAACGATCTCGAGCTCACGGTCACGATCGGCGAGGGCGAGTACTCGCTCCGGGTGCCCGCCGACCACGTGCTGGTGATCCAGCCTCCACCGGGGACCATCGTGCGGGAGGGCACCAACGTCACGCTGACCCCATCCCTGGGCCCTCCGCCCGTCCCCGTTCCCGACCTGATCGGCAAGACCGAGCCGCAGGCGCAGCGGCTGCTGAAGGACGCTCGGCTGCGGCTCGGTAAGCGAAAGCAGGCCTACAGCGACCGGTTCGCCGTCGGCGAGATCATGGAACAAAGCGCGCCCGGGACCGGGCAAGCGCCCCAGGGCAGCGACATCGACGTCGTGGTGAGCAAGGGTCCGTCGCCGGAGCCGGTCCCCAAGGTGATCGGGAAGTCCGAGGAGCAGGCCCGGGGCCTGCTCGCCCCGTGGGTGGTCAAGAAGGAGACGAGGTACTCCGACGAAGTTCCGCGGGGTGTCGTCATCGACCAGCGCCCCAACCCGAAGACCGAGCTCCAGCCGGGCCAAGCCGTGACGATCGTCGTCTCGCTCGGCCCGAAGTTCGTCCAGGTCCCGAACCTCGAGGGGATGAGCAAGGACGAGGCGGTGGCCAGGATCCGCGAGCTCGGCCTGGTGCCGCAGGTGAACCAGGTGCCGGGATCGACCGGCGATACGGCCGTGGGCCAGCTCCCCGCCGCGGGCGAGACCGTTCGCTCCGGCTCGACCGTCACGATCTACGTGGCGTGAGGATCGGGGCCCACGTCCCCGCCCGAGGAAGCCTCCTCTCCGCGATCACCGCCGCGCGGGAGTGCGGGGCGGAGGCGGTGCAGGTGTTCGTCTCCAACCCCCGGGCGTGGGCCCCGCCCCGAATCACGAACGCGGAGGCCGAACAGTTCCGGGCGGCGTGGCTCGAGTCCGGCCTGGGGCCCCTCTTCGCCCACGCGCCGTACGTGGTGAACATCGCCTCGCCCAACCCGGAGTTCGTGCAGCGCTCGATCGACCTTGCCCGGCGCTCGGTCGCCGCGGCATCGGCGGTCGGCGCGGTGGGGTTCGTGGTCCACGCCGGCTCCGGCGGTCCCGCCGAGCCGGAGGAAGCGCTGGGACGGGCGGCCGCGGCCCTTCGGGCAGTGGCTCCCGAGGGCGACTGCGCGGTGGTGGTGGAGCTCACCGCCGGGACCGTGGGCTCGGTGGCCTCCACGTTCCCGGAGGCGGCCAGGCTGTTCGAGGCGGTGGAGGATCCCCGTCTCCGGCTCTGCGCCGACACGTGCCACCTGTTCGCGGCGGGCTACGGGCTCGACCGGCCCGACGGCATCGCGGACTGCTTCGAAGAGCTTCGGGCCACCGGCCTGGCGGAGCGCCTGGTCCTGATCCACGCCAACGACGCGAAGCACGAGCGGGGTTCGCATCGGGACCGCCACGAGCACATCGGGGAAGGCCGGATCGGCGTGGAGGGGTTCTTCGGGTTCCTCCACCGACCCGAGGTCCGGGATCTCTCGGTCGTCGTGGAGACCCCCGGCGACCTTGCCGACCACTCGCGCAACATCGCGACCCTCCGCCGCCTGGCCGCGGACTGACCGACCGGCCGCGCGGCTAGGACTCGAGCTCGGCGCGCGGGCCCTCCTGGTACGAGTACCGCTCCTCGCCCCACGGGTCGGCGTGGACGTGGTACCCCCGGATCTCCCAGAAACCCCGCTCGTTGTCGGCCGCGAACTCCAGTCCTCGCAGCCACTTCGCGCTCTTCCACGCGTACCGCTTCGGGACCACCAGCCGGAGGGGGAACCCGTGCTCGGGCGCCAGGTCCTCACCTTCGTGGGCCCAGGCCACCAGGACGTCGTCGTCCATCATCGCTTCCAGCGACAGGTCCGACGTGTAGCCGTAGTCGCAGTGGGCGATGACCCACTTCGCCTCGGGCTTCGGCTTCGCCTTCTCTGCGAGCACGCGGAACGGGACGCCCGTCCACTCGTTGTCCAGCGTCGACCACCCGGTCACGCAGTGCATGTCGGCGGTGACATCCGCGGGCCCCAGGGCCTTCAGCTCCGCGTACGTGAGCTTGAACGGGCTCTCGACCCGCCCCGACACCTCGAGGTCCCATTCGGCCTGGTCGAACTTCGGGATGGGCCCGTAGTGCAGCACCGGCCAGCCCTTCACCAGGCGCTGGCCCGGTGGGACGCGCTTCGCGATCTCCTCCGGGTACCGAGAGCCGAACAGCTTCACAGATTCCCTCCTAGTGGGCCGCCGCGACCGTCCGCCACGTCGCGACGGCCGTCTCGATGTCCTGGTCGGAGATGCCGACGTGGGTGACCATCCGGACCTTCCCCGAGACGAAGGTCGCGCCCACGCCCTCCCGTTCCATCCGGGCAATGGCCTCGAGCGGATCGAGTCCCACCGCTTCGGTGTCCACGTAGACCATGTTCGTTTCAACGGCCGAAGGATCGAGGGAGCCGGGGAGGGCCCGGGCGACCCCCTCGGCCAGGCTGCGAGCCCGCTCGTGGTCCTCGTGGAGGCGCTTCGGGCCCTCCTCCAGCGCGACCAGCCCGGCGGCTGCCACCACGCCGGCCTGACGCCAAGCCCCGCCGAACAGGATCTTCAGGCGGCGGGCCTCGCCGATCATCTCGGCCGGGCCGCAGACCAGCGATCCGATGGGGGCTCCCAGTCCTTTCGAGACGCAGAACATCATGGTGTCGGCCTCGGCGCAGAACTCGGCGACGTCCGTCCCGGACGCTACCGCAGCGTTGAAGATGCGCGCGCCGTCCAGGTGGACCGGCACCCCGGCCTCCTGCGCCACCTTTCGGATGGCCCGGAGGTCTTCGATCGGCATGACGGCGCCGCCGGCATGGCCGTGCGTGTTCTCCACGGCCACCACGTCCACCACCTCGACGTCGTAGTAGACGTCGGGCTCCAGGGCCGCCCGGACCTCCTCCGGCGCGATCTGGCCCCTGGCGTCGCCGGCGATGGCCTTGAACGCCATCCCGGACAGGACCGCCGAGCTCATGACCTCCGTGGTCGCCACGTGGGACCGAGCCTCCGCGACCGAGAGATGCCCGCTCCCCCGGAAGTGCAGCCGGAGCGCGATCTGGTTGGCCATGGTGCCGGTGGGGACGTACAGGGCGGCTTCCTTGCCGGTCACCTCGGCGGCCCGGTCCTGGAGCCGATTGACGGTGGGGTCGTCGCCGAACCAGTCGTCGCCCACCTCCGCCTCGGCCATGGCCTTCCGCATGGCCGGCGAGGGCTTCGTGACGGTGTCCGAACGAAGGTCGACCCGGTAGGTGTGCACGGTCCGGCCAGTATATGAGCGAGCGCCTACGTGACGTCCCGCTCCCGGAAGGCGACGAGCGCCGCCAGCAGCAGGGCGGCCGTGTATACGACGATCACCCCGGCCGCACCGAGCGGCGACCGGTTGAGCGGTGGGAAACCGGCGTCCCCGGTCAGGAAGACCCCGGCATTGTCCCCCATCAGCCAGCGCTGCCACTGTGGCCGCAGCCCTCGGACGAGCCCCTCCACCACGGCCAGGTACGCGAACCCCACGCCCAGCGCGGCAGCCGTGTTCCGGCCGATGGTCGCGATGGCGAATCCCATGGCCCCGGCCATCGCGGTGAGCCCCGCCACCCGGACCGCGACGCCGCTCACCGAGCGGAGCCACTCGGCGTCCGCTCCCTCGGTCGTCCCCCTGAGGGCGGCGGCAGCCGCCAGGACCAACCCCAGGAGGGCCTGGAGGGCCATGGCCAACAGGAACAAGACCGCGGCCGCCGCCGCGAGCTTGGCCACGAACACCCGGAGCCTGCGGGGCTCCCACGTGAGGAGCGTCCCCACGGTTCCGGCGTGCCACTCGGCCCCCATGAAGGACGCCCCCAGGAGCCATCCACCGACCACCAGGACGAAGGCCGTTCCCAAGAACACATCCCGCAGCACGGTCAGGTGGAACCGGGGATCCCGGTAGAAGAACTCCAGCCGTATCCCGTCGCGGCAGAACTCCTCGGGGGTCACATCGGGAGGGAGATCCTGCGGGTTCGCCGCCATCGCCTCCTCGCACCGGGCCCGCTCCTGCTCGAGCTGCTGCTGCGCGAGGGCGACGCCCGCCCCGACGTCGGGCTTCGACGTGACGGCGACGGCCACACCAGCGATGGCGATGCCCACCAGCGCGAGCACCACCAGCACCCGGACCAGCCTACGAGCCAGCATCCTTCGGAGCTCGACGGACAGGAGCGCGCTCACGACGGCTCGGCCTCCCGCGTGAGCTCCAGGAACACCGTCTCCAGATCCACCTCGTCGGGGCGGAGCTCCGTGACGTAGAGCCCTCGCTCCGCCAGCGCCCTGGTCACCGTGGCCGCGTCGGAAGGCGGAAGGTCCACCCGGAGCGCATCGCCGTCCACGGAGACCGGCATGCCGGCCGCCCGGAGGACCTCCGCCCCCGCGGGCAGGTCCTCCACCCTCGCGATCAGGCCCCTGGCCCGGCCGCCCGCCAGCACCTCATCCACGGGCCCGGCGGCGACGCACCGGCCCCGCGACAGGATGGCCACACGGTCCGCGGTCTGCTGAACCTCCGACAGGATGTGGCTGGACACGAACACCGTGCGCCCCTCGCGTCCGAGGCTCCGCAGCAGCTCCCGGACCTCCACGATGCCCGCCGGGTCGAGCCCGTTCGCCGGCTCGTCGAGGATCAGGACCTCTGGGTCCTTGAGGAGCGCGGCGCCGATGCCCAACCGTTGGCGCATGCCGAACGAGTAGGTCTTCACCGGGTCGCCCGCTCGATCGGCCAGCCCGACCCGCTCCAGCACGTCGGCCACGCGATCCTTCCCGATGCCGTGCAGCCTGCCGAGCAGCTGGAGGTTCCGCCGCCCGGAGAACCGCGGGTACAGGGTGGGGGTCTCCACGATCGACCCGACGCGACCGATCACCCGGTGCAGGCCCGTGCGCACGTCCGCGCCCAGCAGGCGGCAGCGCCCTCCCGTCGGGCGAACCAGGCCGAGGAGGCACCGGATCGTCGTGGTCTTGCCCGCCCCGTTCGGTCCCAGGAACCCGAACACCCCGCCCTCGGGGACGGCCAGGTCGAGGCCGTCGACCGCCAGGGTCCGCCCGCCCCGCAGTCGGCGGTACTCCTTGCGCAGCCCCTCGACCTCGATGACCGCCGTGGGCGCCTCCCCGGGAACGCTCGCCTAGTACAGGAACATCGGCTTGCCGTCGACGTGGCGGACCATGGGCCGGTAGTTCTGCACGTCGTACAGCGCGCCCACGTCGACCCGCTTCACGCCCTGGCGGACCACCGCGATCGGCACGTTCACGTAGTTGCCGTTGCGCAGGGCGACCATGCGCCCGACGTTCCCCTCGATCACCAGGTCCGAGGCCATGACCGCGTAGTTGATGGCGACCATGAGGTCGAGCGAGTCGGGCGTGCCGGACCGCATCAAGTACCCGAGCTGCTGGTAGATGATGCCCTCGCCGGTGAGCTCCCTCAGCGCTTCGCCGGTGACCTGCCCGATCCCGCCGAGCTTCTTGTGGCCGAAGGCGTCCTCCGTCCCGCCAATGACCATCTCGCCCCCCACCATGGTCGCGCCCTCCGAGATGGTCATCATGGCGTAGCGGCTGGGGTTCGCTCCCTTGTCCTTCATCAGAAGACGGGCCAGCCGCTCGATGTCGAACGGCACCTCGGAGATGATGGCCCGGTCCACGCCGGCCAGGTACGCGGAGACGAGCGAAGTCTCCCCGCTGTAGCGCCCGAACACCTCCACCACCGCCAGCCGCTCGTGCGAACCGGCGCTGGTCCGCAGCTGGTGGACGAAGTTCACGGTGCGCGTGATGGCGGTGGAGAACCCGATGCAATAGTCCGTCCCATGGACGTCGTTGTCCATCGTCTTGGGGATGGCCACCACGGGCACTCCCTCATCGTGCAGGCGGAGGGCGAAGGACAGCGTGTCGTCGCCGCCGATGGGGATGAGGGCGCCGATCCCCAGCCGATCAATCACCTTCAGGACGTGGGAAGTGTGGTCCTGCGGCTCGTCCCTGGCGTCCTCGGTCCGGAGGAACCCGGGCTCATCCTTGGGCCGGACCCTGGCGGGGTTCGCCCGCGACGTGTGCAGGAAGGTCCCGCCGGAGCGGTCGATGGTCCGCACCACCCCAGGGTCCAGCGGTATGGTGCACGCCGCTACCGAGTCCGGGTCGTCCGGGTCGCACTCGAGCAGCCCGGCCCATCCGCGGCGGATGCCCAGCACGGCGTGCCCGTCCTCCGAGGCCCGGTTGGTGACCGCCTTGATGCATGCGTTCAGCCCGGGGACGTCTCCCCCGCCGGTGAGGACCCCGACCTTCATCCCGTTCGAACCTCCCGTCCGCGGCTCACGCGGTCCCCCAACGTTAGTAGCCGAAGAACACTTCGGCGACCCGGTACAGCTCCTCGGGGACCAGCCGGACCTCGGCGACCGCCTCCTTCAGCGGGATGCCCACGACGTCGCTCCCCCGAAGGGCGACCATCGTGCCCCACGCGCCCGCCGCCGCCATGTCGATCGCCGCGATGCCGAACCGCGTCGCCAGGATGCGGTCGTGCGCCGAGGGCGTCCCGCCCCGCTGGATGTGGCCGAGGACCGTGACCCGGGTCTCGAACCCCGTCCGGCGCTCGATCTCCGGGCCCAGTAGGCCGGCGATGCCGCCGAACCGGGGGAATCCCCGCTCGTCCTTGGGGTACTCCGGCAGGTCCATCGCATCGTCCCGCGGCACGGCTCCTTCGGCCACCACCACGATGGAGAACAGCCGCCCCCGGAGGTGGCGGCGCCGGAGGTACCCGCAGACCTCCTCGAGGTCGAAGGGGTGCTCGGGGATGAGGATCACGTGGGCCCCTCCGGCCAGCCCCGCGTACAGCGCGATCCAGCCCGCACTCCGGCCCATCACCTCCACCAGCATCACCCGGTTGTGGCTCTCCGCCGTGCTGTGGAGGCGGTCGATGGCGTCGGTGGCCACCTGAACCGCGGTCTGGAACCCGATGCAGGAGTCGGTGCCCGAGATGTCGTTGTCGATGGTCTTGGGGATCCCGATGACCGCCAGCCCCTCCTCGCTCATGTTGGCGGCGGCGCCGAGCGTCCCCTCCCCGCCGATCGCGATGAGGCCGTCGATCTGGAGGTCCCGGAACGCTGCCCGGACGCGGTCGATGCCGCCCTCGTGGTACGGGTTGGCCGCGGAACTTCCGAGGATCGTGCCCCCCCGGTGCAGGATGCCTCGGACCGAATCGGGCGTGAGCGGGGCCGCCTCCCCCTCCATCACGCCCCGCCAGCCGTTTCGAAAGCCGAGGACCTCGCATCCGTGCGCTCCCACGCCCCTTCGCACGATGGCCCGGATGGCCCCGTTCAGGCCGGGGCAGTCACCCCCGCCCGTGAGGATCCCGATGCGTTTCATCCCGAACGCGTTTCCCCTGGTAGCGGCCCCTGTACGGAGTGACCGGCCACCCGAGGTGCTTGCCAGGCCGGTCCATCCGATTCTACGCTGGGCCGTCGTCCGCCCGGCATGGAGGGGGCGGACGCGGGGGAAGGACATGCGAACGAAGGCTGCGGCCCTGACCGTGGCGCTTGCGACGACGCTGGTCGCGGCGCCGGTCGCCGCATCCCCCCTCGACCAGGAGCTCGACGAGGCGCGCGCGAACCGGGCGACCGCTCTGGCCCGTCTGGCCCAGCTGGAACGACAGCTCGAACCCCTCCTAGTCCGGTATTCGGCCCTGGAACGACAGGCCGGCCGGGCATCCATCTGGCTGGTCGAGGCCACCTTGGCCGAGCGGGCCGCCGAGGCCCTGCTGGCCGTGGCCCAGGAACAGCTCGACCTGCGGGCCCGCGCCGCATACCAGCTCGGCCCCGGCGCGATCCTCGAGGCCATGCTGACCGCCAGGACCTTCGCCGACGTGGCGGCCGCGAGCGAATACACGGCCCAGACCCTCTCGCTCGACGCCGAGGCCGTCGAGGCGAAGCGGGCCGCCGAGGCGCTGCTCCAGAGGGAACGGGCCGCCGCGGCCCTGGCCAGGGCGAGGCTCGCACTCAAGCAGGCCGAGCTGGCCACGCTCCTTTCGGCCATGCGGGCCAAGGTGGCCGAGGCCCAGGCCCTGGCCGACCGGGCCGGCGTCGTCGTGGCCTCGCTGGAGGAGAAGCAACAGGCCATCCAGGACGCCGCGGGCCGGGAGATCGGCCGAAACCTCCTGGGCGGTGGCGCCACCGGCAAGGACCAAAGCGCCCTCCTCGCGCTCCTCGGCCCCACCGGCGGCCGGACCTGCACCACCCCCGAGGGCCTGCTGGACACGGGCAAGGGCTTCTCGGGCCTCGCGACCTCGTACGGCTGGGAGTTCGCCGGGCAGGGCACCGCGAACGGCGCCATCTTCGACCCCCGGCTGTTCACCGCGGCCAACCGGTGGCTCCCGTTCGGGACGTTCCTCAAGGTCCACTACGGAGGGAAGTGCGCCATCGTGCTGGTGAACGACCGAGGGCCCTACGGGGACCTGGACCGCGTGATCGACCTGGCCATGGCCCCGGCCCAGTACCTCGGCATCGGCGTATCGAAGGTCAGGGCCGACATCCTGGTGTCGGTGGGCGGCATCCCGAACTGATCACGTTCGGTCGCTCTCGGCGATCTCGCCCGGTCCGCCCACACCCTCGTGCAGCGTGAGCTCGGCTATCACGGGCAGGTGGTCGGAGGCGAGTCGGGCGTCCGGACCCGTCGGCACGATGACCCGGTCCACGCCGACGCCCTCCGAGACGAACAGGTAGTCGATCCGCGCCGTGGGGTCCTGGGCCGGGAAGGTCTCGCCGGCCACGTCGCCCCCCAAGAGCCACGCGTCCCAGTGCCGCTCGGCCAGGAACCCCACGGCCCGGCCGTCCGGGGTCTCGTTGAAGTCGCCGCCGATCAGGACTGGGCCGGCCAGCCCCCGGGTGAGGTCCGACAGCTGCTGGACGCTTCGGAGCCGTTCCATCGGATGGAGCCCGAGATGCACCGAGATGGCCCACAGCCGGAACCCGGCCCTCCCCACCTGGGCGATCAGCGCTCCCCGGGGGTACAGCGCCCGGTGGACGTCGGCGAACCGTTGGAGGCGGTGCGACACGATCCGCCACGGCGGACGGACCAGCACCGCGTTCTTCACCCGGCGGCGGAACGGCGACCATGGATCGCGCGCCACGACCATGTCCGCGGCGTTCGCGAACCGTCGCAGTCGCGGTCGGGACCCGGTCTCGTTCAGCAGCACGACGTCCGGCCGGAAGTGGTCGATGAGCCGGACGGCGCGGTCAAGCCCGTCCCGGAACCCCCGCACGTTGTGGACGACCACCCGAACCCGCACCGCCGGAGCGTACCCCCGCGTCTTCCGCCGTCTAGGGAACGATGAGCGTTCCGCTCCGGCCGGCCAGGACGTCCGGTCCCTCCTCGAGATCGCCGATAAGGGCCCGGCGGCCCTGCTCCGCGTCGACGAACTGGGTGGCGGCCCTGACCTTGGGACCCATGGAGCCGGCCTTGAACTCCCCGGCCTCAAGGAGATCCGTGGCCTCGGCCACGGTGAGCCGCTCCAGGGCCTGGGCGTGGTCCGTGCCGAACCCCCGTATCACGTGGCGCACGTCGGTCAGGATCAGGAGTACCGAGGCCTCGACGTCCCGAGCCAGGATGGCCGCCGCGAGGTCCTTGTCCACCACGCCTTCCACCCCGACGAGGCGCGGGCCCTCCTCGATCACCGGCACGCCGCCCCCACCCGAAGCGATGACGATGACCCCGCCCGCCACGAGTTCTCGGATCACGGAGGCCTCCACGATCGAGTACGGCTCGGGCGAGGGCACGACCCGGCGCCACCCGCCATGCGGATCGGGCCGCATCACGTAGCCCTGCTCTTCCTGGAGTTTCTTGGCCTCGTCCTCCTCGTAGAACGGCCCGATGGGCTTGGTGGGATTCCCGAACGCCGCGTCGTCGGCCCGCACCCGCGTGAGCGTAAGGATCGTGGCAACGGGGCGTTCCATCCCCCGCTCGTAGAACACGTCGCCGATCGTGACCTGAAGGAGGTAGCCGATCTGCCCCTGGCTCTCCGCCCCGCAGACGTCGAGCGGCATGGGGTGGACCCAGCCCCGCGCCGACTCCTGTTGGATGAGGATCCGGCCGACCTGAGGGCCGTTGCCGTGGGTCACCACGACCTCCCACCCCGCGGCCGCGATGTCGGCGATCTTCTCCGCGGCCCGGCGGGCCGAGCGGTACGCGTTCTCGAAGGTGTCCTCATCTTCTCGGCGGAGCAGGGCGTTCCCGCCGAGGGCGATAACCACGCGTTCCATGGGGAAGGCCTCCTGTTGACTCGGCTAGTCGAGCACCGGCGCCAGCGCGGCCGCGAGCGTCGCGCCACCCGGGATCTCCTCGAGCTCGTAGCGGACCCGCACGGCCGGCTTCGAGATGTGGATGACGTGGCGAAGGTCGATGGGCGAGGCGATGAGCACGAGGTCCACCCCGACCATGTCGATCATCTTCTCCATCTCCTCCAGTTGGGCCTGGGAGTACCCCATGGCCGGGAGCACCGGGCCCACGTCGTACCGCCGGTAGGTCTCCTCGAGCGACCCGATGGCGTACGGGCGGGGGTCGACGATCTCCGCCGCCCCGCCGCGGCGGGCGGCCACGACCCCGGCACCGAACTTCATCTCACCGTGGGTGAGGGTGGGCCCGTCTTCCACGACCAGGACCCGCTTCCCGGCCAGCTCGGACCCGTTCTCCACGGTCACCGTGCTGTTGGCCTTGATCACGGTGGCCCGGGGGTTGATCCGCTGGATGGCGTCATCCAGCAGGGCGACCTGGTCCGGGGAGGCCGAGTCGATCTTGTTGACCACGACCACGTCGGCCATCCGAAGGTTGGCCTCCCCCGGGTGGTACCTGGTCTCGTGACCGGCCCGGAGTGGGTCGGCCACGACGATGTGGACGGTCGGCCGGTAGAACGGCAGGTCGTTGTTGCCCCCGTCCCACAGGAGCACGTCGCACTCCTCCTGGGCCTGCCGGAGGATCTCGCCGTAGTCCACCCCGGCGTACACCACGGTGCCGGCGTTGATGTGGGGCTCGTGCTCCTCGCGCTCCTCGATGGTCACCTTGTGGCGGTCCAGGTCCTCCAGGGTGGCGAACCGCTGCACCCGCTGGGCGGTCAGGTCCCCGTACGGCATAGGATGCCGTACGGCGACCACGCGCTTGCCGTTCTCCCTGAGGATCCGGGCCACGGCCCGAGTGGTCTGGCTCTTGCCGGCCCCGGTGCGAACCGCGCACACGGCGACGACGGGCACCGTTGCCTCGAGCATCGTGTCGTCCGGCCCGAGGAGCACGAAGTTCGCCCCGGCGGCAAGGGCCTCGCTTGCCTTGTGCATCACGTGCTCATGGGAGACGTCGGAATAGGCGAACACGACCTCGGCCACCCCCAGCTCCTTGATCAGCCGGGTCAGCTCGCTCTCGTCGTAGATGCGGATGCCCTTCGGGTACATGGACCCGGCCAGCGCCGGCGGATACATGCGGTTCTCGATGAAAGGGATCTGGGTGGCGGTGAACGCGACGACCTCGTACCGCTGGTCGTCGCGGAAGACCACGTTGAAGTTGTGGAAGTCCCGTCCCGCAGCGCCCATGATCAGCACGCGGCGCGGCATGTCGAGGTCCTTTCCGGAAGGGGTTTGATGCGCGGGTCCGGGCCGGCCCGCTCTTCGTCCGGGAGCCTACCCCACGACCGGCCCGGATACCATCTGCCGCAAGGACTTCGCACCATTCGGCCGGCGACCGGCCCAGCCCGGGTCAGGCTCGGGTGGAGGGGCTGTCGACCGGAACCTTCTTCGCGCGGCCACCGTTCTGCGGCCCGATCAGCGAGACCATGTCGGCCCTGGGGAGGCTGAACGAGAACGTGGAGCCCTGGCCGGGCCTGGACACCAGCCACACCCGGCCCGACATCGCCTCAACCAGCTGGCGGGCGATGAACAGCCCGAGACCCGTGCCGCCCATCCGCCGGTCGGACCCGTTCTCCGCCCGGTAGAACCGGTCGAAGACCCGGCCCTGGTCGTCAAGGGGGATCCCCGGCCCCCGGTCCCGAACCGCCACCACGCCCTCCCCTCCCACCGCGATCACGGTCACGTCGACCGGGGCGTCCCGAGGCGAGTACTTGAGGGCGTTGGACAGTAGGTTGACAATCACCTGTTGCGTTCGAAATGGGTCCGCATTCACCAGGATGGGGCTGTCGGGCTCGGTCAGGCCGATCGATCGCTTCGGCTGATGCGCCGCGAAGTCCGCCACCTGCTCCTTGACCAGCCGGGTCAGCTCGACCGGGGAGGTATCCACCACCATGGCGCCCGAGTCGATCTGGGACACGTCGAGCAGGTCCGTGATCAGCCGCTCCAGCTTGTCCGCCTGCCGCAACATGATCCGGTAGTACTCCAGCCGAGCCTCCGGCGAATCCTCCGCCGTCCCCTGGAGGAGGCTCGTCAGGAACCCCTTCAGTGGCGTGAGCGGCGTCCGGAGCTCGTGGGACACCATGGCGACGAAATCGTTCTTCATCTGTTCCGTCTGCACCTCTGCGGTGACGTCGTGGGCCACGACGACCCACCCTCTCGGCGCTCCGTCCCGGTCCCGGATGGGGGTGCCGGTGTGCCGGATCCACCGCCGGCCCTCTCCCTTCGTCACGAGGAGCGAGTCACGAGCCTCGCCGGGACCCGCGGGCTCGGACGACGATCCCGGCTGGGCGTCGGGGAGCACGCCCGGTTCGAGGACCTGGTCGAACGTCTTGCCCACGACGTCTTCCGGGGTGAACCCGGAGATGCGTTCCATGGCCGGGTTCCACGACAGGATCCGCCCGTCGTGGGCCACCACGAAGACGCCGTCCGACGTGTGGGCGACGATCTCGGCCAGCTGCGCCTGCTGGAATGTTTGCAGGAATAGCCGGTGGTTCTGGAGCAGCACGGAGATCTGCGAGCCCAGCGTGTCGAGGATCGATCGCTCCGAGGCGGCCAGCGGTTCCTTCCGGTACACGGCGATCACCCCGTTCGCGTCGTCCGATCCGCCGATCAGGGCGATCTGAGGCGCCAGGCCATTGTGCACACGCACGAACGCCTCGACTGCCGGGCGATCGACGCCTCCCCCGGGGGCCGGGGTGAACGACCGCGTCCCCCCCGAACCGTGCACCGTGATGCCGTCGTCGTCCAGCACCACGAGCTCCACGGCCTCGGCCTCGAGCATCTGCTCCAGCACGCCCAGGAACGGTCGGAAGTCGCCGGCCGCCTCCAGCGGGCCGGCCAGGGCGCGCCCCGCCTCGTACAGGTCCCGCATCTGGTTCCGCTCCCGAAGGCTCCTGACCCACTGCCGGTACGCCACGTAGGAGAGCCCCATCGGGACCGCGAGCAGCGGCAGCCCCTCCGGGCCGGTGGCCCACAGGATGGCTCCCAGGATCCCGAGGGCAGTGTTGCCGGCCCAGTGGAACACGTTCAGGGCGACCGGCGGAAGGAAGACGGTCATGAACCGCTTCCCCTCCACCAGGGAGACCACCAGCACGACGAGGTTCGCGTTCACCACGAAGTAGGCGGACATCCCCAGAGCCACGGCGGCCCACGTCCACGGCTGGAGTGGCGTTCCCGCGTGGAGAGCGCCGAACAGCACCTCGGCCACCGTGATGCCGACGGCGAACTGGCCGACGTTGAATGCGATCTTGAGCGGCGCCCATCGGCGCACCGTCTGC
>DASWJF010000205.1:0-3010 GCA_036397275.1 Actinomycetota bacterium | reverse complement strand
GGCCGTCCCGCTTTCCGAGCCGCCGCGAGCCAGGCCTCCTTGGCCCGGTTCACCTCG
The DNA here is from genome assembly GCA_036397275.1 of Actinomycetota bacterium. Lineage (GTDB taxonomy): Bacteria > Actinomycetota > UBA4738 > UBA4738 > HRBIN12 > AC-69. Next base: position 2,953 of record DASWJF010000205.1, on the reverse strand, counting down.
GCCACAGCCTCCTCGGGAGTCCTGCCGAAGGCGGAGCAGGCCTCAAGATCAGGGATGTCCGCGATGTAGCCGCCGTCCTCCTGGCTGTAGAACACGTTGATGTGGTAGTCGCTCATTGGCGGTCCTCCAGGCTCAAAGCGTACCGCTCCACGAGCCTCAGGAACTGACGGATCTGGTACGGCTTTGCTTGGCCGTCGATGTCCTGGAGGTTCAGGAGCTCCGGGATGTCGGGGTGCGCATAGATGTGATGACTGCCGCTGACGCGCACGACCTCGAAGCCGAAGGCTTCGACGAGCCTCCGCAGGTCCCGGTAAGAGACGTTCCTGAGCGACCCGCGAAGGAGTCGAGCGAGGAGCTTGCGAGGGTCCACCGGCACACCCTAGAGACTGGTTGTGACATCGCTTCCTCGCCCCGTGTGCGCACCGATCACGAGCTCCTACCGTTCGGCGTCGAGGTAGGACTGGAGGATCACGGTGGCGGCCGAGCGGTCCACGGCCCGGCGCCGCTCACGCCCCCCGGCCCCCGCCTCCTTCAATGCCCGCTCCGCCTCCGCCGTGGAGAGCCGTTCGTCGTGGAGCACCACCGGGACCGGCAGGAACTGCCGGAGGGCACCGGCGAACTCCTCGGCGTGGCGGGCCCGAGTCCCGGTCTCCCCCGACATCCTGAGCGGGTTGCCCACGACGACCAGCGTGACCTCGTCCTCCTCAACGATCGTGGCGATGGCCTTCAGGTCGGCCGGTGCCCCGGTGTGCACGGTGCCGAAGGGCACGGCCACCTTCCGGTCCGGGTCGGAGATGGCCACGCCGATCCGCACGTCGCCGAGGTCCAGGCCCAGGACGCGGCCCTTCTCAGGCACCGGCCCGCAGGAGCTCCTCCAGCCGGGCCGGGATCAGCTTGCGGATCGTGTCCTCCACCGCATCGCCCTTGGGGCCGCCGGCCGTGCCCAGGATGGGCTTGCCGCCGGCCCGTCCGCCGATCGCCTTCGCCGCCGGCTCGAGCAGCTGCGGTGCGGTCACCCCCCGCGACACCAGGTTCTTGCTGCACGCCGCCACGATCAGACCGGCGCCGGACCGGCCCGAGCCGAGCACCACCGCGGCGCCCCCCTCGCTCTCCAGCCGGCCCACCGCGCCCTGCGCCAGCTCCCGAAGCTCACCGGCATCCCCGTCGTGCACCTCGTTCACGAGCATCACCCCGGCCACCTGCGAGGCCCTGTCGACGATGTCCTTGACCAGCTCGGTGCGCTCGGCGGCACCCAACTTGCCGAGCTCGGTCCGGAGGCGCTTGTTCTCCTCCAGGACCTCGCGGACCCGCTCCGCGACCGCCCACCGGTCGCTCCGCATCAGGTTCGCCACATCCTCCAGCAGCCAGTGCTCGGCGTTGATCTCCTTCAGCGCGTCCGGGCCGACCAGCGCCTCCACCCGTCGCATGCCGGCCCCGATGCTCGACTCGCCCAGGATCTTGACCACTGCGACGTTCCCGGTCCGGGGGACGTGCGTGCCCCCGCACAGCTCGACCGAGTAGTCCCCCACCTCGACCACTCGGACGAAGTCGCCGTACTTCTCGCCGAACAGCGCCATGGCCCCTTGGTTCTTGGCCTCGTCGAAGGTCGTCTCGTAGATCCGGACCGGCGAGTCCTCGGCCAGTCGCCGGTTGGCCACCTCTTCGGCCTGCTCGAGCACGTCGCGGGGGACCGCCGCGTGGTGCGGGAAGTCGAACCGGAGGCGGCCCGGCGCGACCAGGGACCCGGCCTGCCGCGCGTGCTCGCCGAGGACGTGGCGGAGGGTCCAGTGCACGACGTGCGTGGCGGTGTGAGCCCGCGCCGTTGACTCCCGGCGGACCCGGTCCACCTCGGCGTGGGCGTCCTCGCCCTCTCGGACGTCGCCGGACTGGACGATTCCCGTGTGCACGATCACGTCGCCCGGCCCCCATTGGGCGTCGACCACTCGCACCAGCCCTCCCGGCGTCCGTACGTACCCGTGGTCCCCGATCTGGCCGCCGGACTCCGCATAGAACGGGGTGCGGTCCAGGACCAGGCGCACGTCCTGCCCCTCCTCGGCGGCGTCGGTCCGTCCGCCGTCGGTCACCAGGGCCACCAGGCGACCGTCGGCTTCCAGGGTCTGGTACCCCAGGAACTCGGTGCGGCCGGCGGACGATGCCACGTCGGCCAGCTGGTCCCCCAACCGCTCCTTCTTCACGGCCCGCTTGGCCCGTTCCCTCTGTTCGTCCATGAGGGCCTCGAACCGCTCCTCGTCGACCGACAGGCCCCTGTCCTCTGCGAGCTCGCGCGTGAGCTCTATCGGGAAGCCGAACGTGTCGTGCAGCTTGAACACGATGTCTCCGGGAAGGACCCCGCCGCCCAACGTCTTCGGGCCAGACTCACTCGAAGTGACGAGCGGCTGCGGAACGGTCTTCTCGAACAGCTCCATCCCCTGCCGCAACGTCGCGGCGAATCGCTCCTCCTCCGAAGCGGCCACGTTCAGCACCTGTGCGCGGTTCTCCACCAGCTCGGGGTAGGCGTCGCCGAACAGCTCCACGGTCCGCTCGGCCAGCTTCTCCATGACCGGCCCCTCGATGGACAGGCGCCGGGCGTGGCTCACCACGCGCCGGAGCATCCTGCGGAGCACGTAACCCCGCCCTTGGTTGGAGGGCAAGACCCCGTCGGCGAGCAGGAACGTCGTGGCCCGCCCATGCTCGGCGATGACCTTGAGCGACACGTCGGTCCGGGGATCCTCCCCGTGACGGTTTTCGGACAGGGACTCCGCGACCTCGAGGAGGGGGCGAAACAGGTCGGTCTCGAAGACGTTGTCGACGTCCTGGAGCACCGTGGCGATCCGCTCCACGCTGGCACCGGTGTCGATGTTCTTGGCCGGCAGCTCGCCCACGATGTTCGAACGGTCGTCCACCTCCTCCTGCATGAAGACGTGGTTCCAGATCTCCATGAAGCGATCCTCGT
>DASWJF010000204.1:0-6316 GCA_036397275.1 Actinomycetota bacterium | reverse complement strand
CACGTGGGGGGAAGGCCACGACGGCTCGGGTGACCCAATGCCGTAGCCGAACCCTGTCGGTCGCTACCGGCGCCCCACCAGGAGATCGACGAAGGTGGCGGGCCGGGCCGCGAGGGCCTTGATCACCACCCAGTCCCTGCGGTCCTCGGGATCGACGGCGTTCTCCCGGGCGGCGTCCACCGTGACCCGGTCGCCGAGCTCCACCGAGGCGGCCAGGTTGTGGTCTCCGGGCTCGGCGTCGACGATCCCCCACCACTCGACCACGAACCCTCGCCCCCTTAGGAGGCGGTCGGCGGCACGGGCCTCCGCCTCGCGGGCGGTGAGGCCGGTCAGACCGTCGAACCAGCCGGTCACAGTCACGCTGCCTCACGATCACCGTGTGCGCCGGAGCTCGCGCCCCCGGACTACCTAGAGTATCGCCGTCGGCGGCGGGTTCCCGTAGCGGGCAGAGGCCGGGATGGAAGAGCTGATCGCCGGGTGGAGGGCCGCGGAAGCGCGGCTCTACCCGCTCGTCATGGCCCAGCCGGAGCTCTACGAGCGGTACCTCGCCGTGGTCCGGGCGGTGGCCGACGATCTCAGGTCGGCGAGGACGCCCCAGCAGCTCGCCGAAGCCTTCGGGGGCCGGGCCGCGATCCTGAAGGCCGTCGTCGCCTCCCGGGGGTTCGCCACGGACGGGCTCGACCTCGAGCTGGTCGCGCAAGCGGCGTTCGGCCTCCGGTACCGGGAGGTGGTGACAGAGGTGCACCGGGAGGATGCCATCCGGCGGGTGCGCGAGGCCGGACGAGCCGGGCTGCCGTGGGTCGTGCTTCGCGAGACCGCCGGCGCCGCCGGTCCCTTCGCCGCTCCGTACGATCGACTGGAGATGCACGTCCCGAGCGGGGTGGGCCTCCACGCGTTCGTGGAGCTCGGCCCGGAGATGGACCGCCCCCGGTTCGGGGTGGAGGTCGTGCAGCTCGACCCCGGGACGGGAGACCCGGTGAGCGAGACGGCGCCCCCGGCCGAGCTTCGGACCTACGGGGAGCGCGACCGATGGGAGGACGCCATCGAGGAGCTGCGGCGCCGCATCGGCGGGGGCCCGGCTTGACAGCCCGGAGGGGCGGCGACAGGATTCGTGTCGTTCGGTAGAGGGTCGTTTCCTAAAGTTTCGCCGATCCTGACGCCCCCTCTCCCGGGCCCACGAGGAGGTGCATGATGGCCCAGGTACGAGTCCCACGTCCCGTGATCGACGGCCACAGCCACATCGGGGAGATGGCCGCCTGGCGGTTCTACGACCTCAAGGAACCGGTCAAGCCCACCGTCTACGAGTTCGCGTCCGGCAAGGACTACCTCGCTCACATGGACGAGCTGGGGGTGGAACGCGCCCTGGTGCTCCCCAACTACGGCATCCCGGTCCAAGAGCAGCCGTTCTCCCTGAACCCGCTGGTGCTGGACGCCGCGCAGTCCTCGGACCGCATCCGGGCGGGACTGTGGGTTTCGTTCCTGCCCCAGAACAAGGAGATGACGCTCGAGTCCCTGAAGCACGCCGGAGAGCAAGGCGTCGTGGCCCTCAAGACCACCTTCCTCCTGGGCGGCAACCCGAACCCCGAGGGGTGGGACGACGACACGCGGGAGATCGCCGAGGCGTGCTTCGCGGCCGCTGAGGAGCACGACCTGGTGTTCCATTTCCACACCAGCCCCGGCGGGGGCTCGGACATCACCAACTTCATCCCGATGATCGAGACGTACGGGAAGCGGGTGAAGATCTACATCGTCCACTTCGGCGGCGGGGTCTCCGGCCACATCCGGCTGGTCCCCCGGTTCCTGGACTGGGTGGAGCAGGGGTTCAAGGTCTACACCGACACAACCTGGGCCGTCGGGTTCGGCGTTCGGTGGCTGCTCACCGAGATCGAGCGCCGCGGCGTGGGCCACGATCGCCTGCTGTTCGCCTCGGACGAGCCGTGGAGCGACTTCTGGGGCGAGTACTGGAAGATCGCCGGGGCCTCGGTCTCCGACGAGCTCAAGGGCCGCGTGTTCCACGGCAACTTCGAGGAGCTGTATGGCCACAAGTGGTGAGCCCGTCCCGAAGCCGGGGATCCCCGCCTTCGGAACGCTCCTGACCGAGCTCCAGAGCTACGGGGTCCGCGTCGAGGAGCCCATCGGAGGCCGCACCGGTGGCGCCGGGCCGGCCGACGCCGGGATGGTGTACATCGACGGGACTCCCGTCACGTTCCCGTTCATCTCGGGGTTCGTGGCCGACTCGCCCTACGTTATCCGGCACGAAGGGGACGGCTGGGGCCTGTACCGGGACGGCAAGCGGGTGGCGGACGCCGACGTGCCGGCCCCCCCCAGGTACTACGAGCTCTCCACGGCCGACGGCATCCCCTACTGGAAGATCGCGCTCCTGCATCTCGACTCTCTCGCCAGCACGGTGATCCAGACCTGCGCGTACTGGGGGAACGAGGACCAGTGCCGGTTCTGCGGGATCGAGCTGTCCCTCGAGGCCGGGCGGACCATCCCGGTGAAGCGGCCCGAGCAGCTCGCCGAGGTGGCCGTGGCGGCCAAGGAGCTCGACGGTGCCGTCGACGTGACCCTCACCACGGGCAGCACGCGCGCCCCGGACCGAGGGGCCCTGTACGTGGGCACGTGCGCCAAGGCCATCAAGGAGGCCACCGGGCTGAACGTCCAGGCGCAGTTCGAGCCTCCCGAGGACCTCTCCGTCCTGGAGCAGGCGAAGGAGATGGGGGTCGACACGGTCGGGATCCATGTGGAGTCCTTCGACCCGAAGGTCCTGGAGTGGGTGGCCCCGGCTAAGGCCCGCACCGGGGTCGAGGGCTACTTCCGAGCCTGGGAGCGGGCGGTGGAGGTCTTCGGCCGGGGCCAGGTCACCACCTACGTCATCCTCGGCATGGGCGAGGACCCGGCCCTGATCGCGGACGGGTGCAGACGGGCCGTGGATATGGGCGTCTACCCGTTCGTCGTGCCCCTCCGTCCGGTGCCGGGGAGCCTGATGCAGGACTTCCTGCCGCCGCCCCCCGACTACGTCGAGTCGATGTACCGCCAAGTCGTGCCCTACGTCGTGGCTCACGGGCTGGGCTCGTGGGACGTGAACGCGGGGTGCGCCCGGTGCCGGGCGTGCTCGGCGATGAGCGCCTTCGAAAGGGAGGTCGATGTTCCCGGCCGCCGTCATCTCCCCCTTCTCCAGGTCCACTGAGGGCGTCGCCCCCGAGGCCGACCTCCCGGTGACCTGCCGGGCGGCGGAGACCACGGAGGAGCTGGCCATCCACTTCGCCATCCGGGAAGCCGTGTTCGTGACGGAGCAGGGCTTCTTCGAGGGCTCCGACCGCGACGGGCACGATGAGGACCCTGCCACCGTGCACGTCCTCGGCCTGTGCGGGCAAGTGGCGGGGGGCGCCGTGCGCCTCTACCCGCTCGACGAAGACGGGCTGTGGAAGGGCGACCGCCTCGCCGTCCTGGCGGAGTTCCGCAAGCGGGGGATCGGCACGCCCCTGGTGCGGTTCGCGGTGCAGACCGCGAGGGACCGCGGGGGGCGGCTGATGATCGCCCACATCCAGCTTCAGAACGTGGAGTACTTCCGCCGCCTGGGCTGGCACGCGGTGGGCGAGCCGGATGAGTTCGTGGGGCGGACCCACCAGCGGATGGCGATCGAGCTCGGACCGGACGCCTGAGGATCAGCCGCCGCCCAGGCGGGTAACGCCCTCCTCGGCCGGGCGGGCGAGCAGCGCCTCACGCCCACCCAGGCGGACGCGGAGGTCGCCGGTGTCGTCGAGGATCCCGACGGCCTGGCAGTCCAGCCCCCGCTCACGGAAGGCTTCTGCGCACTCCTCCGCTCGGTCCGGCGGCGCGCACAGGAGGAACCCGTACAGGGGGAACGCCGCCGTCCACGTGGCAAGCGACACGTCGCGGGGGTGAGGCAGACGGTCCAGATCCACGGCCCCGCCGGCGCCGGTGGGCTCGAGCAGCATGGCCAGCGATCCCAGGAGACCCGCCATGCTCACGTCCTTCGCAGCGACGCAGGACCCGGCCTCGGCCACCGCGGGGAGCACCGCGAGGTCGCCGGCAAGGCGCGGCCCCCGCTCCTGGATCGAGGAGAAGAAGGGGAAGTCCTCCCGCATCCGGCCCTCCACTGCGGCGGCCAGAAGAAGGACCTGTCCGGCGGCGACGTTCGCCGAGACGAGGAGCACCCGGGCCCGGCCCACCACGAAGGCGGAGACCGCCGGCGCCCCCTCGCGCACCGTCAGATGGCCCCCCACCACCGGCACCCCGTAGAGGTCCGAGGCGGCGCGCATCCCCTCGAGCACCCTGCGGGCCACGGGCTCCGAGCCGACCACCGTGTCCACCAGGGCCATGGAGCGGCCCCCCATGGCCGCGATGTCGTTCACGTTGGCGACGACGGCCGCCACGCCGGCCGCGTAGGGGTCCGCCTCCACGAGCGGAGGCCAGATGGCCTCGCCGGCGGCAAGCAGATACGACCCGTCCGCCGGCAGTACCGCGGCGTCGTCCCCCGGTCCGTGGATCCAGTCGGTGGGACCGAACACCTCGGCCAGCAACCGGAGCGAGGATTTCGCCCGCAGTCCGGGATGCTCCTGGAACCGACGGACCACCTCGTCGAGCTCGTCGCTTCCTCTTCCCGGGCGCACGAAGCTCAGCCTACGTCCCCGGTGCGGGGCGGCGCAGAGCTCCGCCGGTGCCGATGTCGGTGGGGTCCAGTAGGCTTTCCGGCCGGCCCGGGAGCCCCCCGGGCCGACGTCACACCCGCCCGGAGGTTCGGTTGCTCGACGTGGCGAAGCAGGCGGTGGAAGCGGCGCGGGCCGCGGGCGCAGGCTACGCCGACGCCCGGGTCGTGCACGAGGACTCCGAGTCCCTCACCGTCCGCAACCAGGAGATGGAGGGGGTCGACCGATCGAGCTCCGAGGGCCTCGGCATCCGAGTCCTGGTGAACGGGTACTGGGGGTTCGTTGCCACGGCCCGGACGGAAGAGCCCGAGATCGTGCGCACGGCAAGGCTCGCCGTGGAGATCGCCCGGGCGGCGGCGCGGCTCCCCACCGAGCCGGTGAACCTCGCGCCCGTCGAGCCGGCCACGGGTACCTGGAACAGCCCGCTCCAGGAGGACCCGTTCAACGTGCCCCTGGAGCAGAAGGTGGCGCTCCTGATGGAGGCCACGCGCCGGATGCAGCAGGTCGCGGGCCTGTCCTTCGCCGAGGGCGGGATCGACCTGTATCGGTCCCGCACGTGGTTCGCCTCCACCGAGGGTGCCGCCACCGAGCAGACCGTGGTTCACTCGGGCGGCGGCATCAACGCCACCGCCATCGGCGACGGCGAGATGCAGCGGCGCTCCTACCCCAACTCGTTCCGGGGCCACATGGCCGCGGCCGGGTGGGAGCACATCGCGAAGCTCGGGCTGGTGGAGGAGGCCGAACGAACCGCCGCCGAGGCCGTGGAGCTGCTCTCGGCCAAGGACTGCCCGAGCGAGGTGACCACCCTCGTCCTCGACTCCGGCCAGATGGAGCTTCAGATCCACGAGTCGATCGGCCATCCCGTGGAGCTGGACCGGGTGCTGGGGATGGAGGAGGCCTTCGCCGGCTCCTCGTTCCTCAAGCCCGGCGACCGCGGCACGCTCCGCTACGGGAGCGACCTGGTCTCGGTCACCGCCGACGCCACCATCCCCGGCGGCCTCGGCTCGTTCGGGTGGGACGACGAGGGCGTTCCCGCGCAACGGGTCCCGATCATCGTCGACGGCGTCTTCCAGGACTTCATCTCCAGCAGGGAGACCGCGGGCGTGATCGGGCGGACGTCGAGCGGCGCCATGCGGGCCGACGGGTGGGAGAACCTCCCGCTGATCCGGATGACCAACATCAACATCGAACCGCGCGAAGGTTCCCTGGCGGACATCATCGGCGACACAAAAGACGGCATCTTCATGGCCACGAACCAGTCGTGGTCCATCGACGACAAGCGGGTGAACTTCCAGTTCGGCTGCGAGATCGCCTGGCGCATCAAGGACGGGAAGCTCACCGACATGTACCGGAACCCCAACTACACTGGCATCACCACGGAGTTCTGGCGGTCGTGCGACGCGGTGGGCGGCCGGGAGGACTGGACGCTGTGGGGCACGCCCAACTGCGGGAAGGGCCAGCCCGGGCAGGTCGCCCGGGTCGGTCACGGCGCGGCCCCGGCCCGGTTCCGGAGCGTCCGGGTGGGCGTGCGTTGATGCCGGGCATCATCGGGCCCGACCAGGTCCGTCTGGTCGCCGACGCCGCCCTCGGCCTTCCCCGAGCGGACGGGGTGGAGGTCCTGTTCGTTCACGAGTGGAGCGGCC
>DASWJF010000203.1:0-12267 GCA_036397275.1 Actinomycetota bacterium | reverse complement strand
TCGAGGATGCGAAGGGCGTCCTGCGGGTCCATGGGTGCCTGAGTCTAGCAAGCGGCCCTGCTCAGACCGCCTGTTCGCCGTCCGCGACGGGAACGTCGAGGCGGAACCGGAGGCCGCCGTCCGCGACCTCGACCGCCGTCGTTCCGCCCTGGGCCTCCGCCACGCCGTGCGCCACGAACAGCCCGATCTTGCTTCCCGCTCCCGCCCCCGGGGCCCGGGGCTCGAACAGCGTCGCGGCCTTCTCCGCGGTGAGCTCGGTCCCGGCTCGGAACACATCGAGCAGGAGTCGTCCCTGCCGTACCTGGCCCGTCACCCGGACGGGCCCCTCGCCCGCCCACCACACCTCGGCCTCCACGAAGGCTTCCAGGACCAGCTGGAGACGGTCTGGGTCCACGAAGGCCACGGGCTCGTCGTGGCCTTCCCACAGGATCGGCGGGTGCTCCGGGTCGCGGGCCGCCGCGTTGGCCACCTTCTCCACCAGGGCACGGACATCCACCCGCTCCGGGAACAGCTCCAGGCGCTCGGACACGATGCGGGCCGCGTCGGCGAGCTGTCGCACGATCATGTTCAGCCGGTCGGTGTCGTACACGATCCCCTGCAGCATCAGGGTCCGCTGCTCCTCGGTCATCTGATCCCACCGGGTGGACAGCGCGTACCCGAAGCCCTTCATCGCCGTGAGCGGCGACCGGATGTCGTGGGCGGCGGCCGCGATGACCGACTCCAGAGCCAGTCGGCGCCCTTCCCGGCGCCGGCGCGCCCACTCGAACAGGCACACGGTGGCGGCCGCGGCAAGGTTCAGCGACTCGGCCCTCCCACGGATGGGGACACGGACGACGGCGTCGGCCACGGACGCGACGTCCCGGGGCAGGCCCCAGGCCTCGTTCCCGAACACGAAGGCAGCGGGGAGGGTGAGGTCGATCTCGTACAGGTCGGCGTCACCCCCGGAGTCCATGGCGTAGATCCGGCAGCCCCGGGACCGAAGGGCCTCCACCGCATCACCGGTGTCCCCCCCGCGCACCACGGGCAGATGGAACAACGAGCCCGCCGAGGCCCGCACGGCTTTGGGGTTGTAGACGTCGACGGAGGTGGCGGTGAACACGACCGCATCGGCCCCGGCCGCGTCGGCGGATCGAAGGACCGTGCCGGCGTTCCCGGGGTCCCGCACGGAGTGCAGGACGGCCACGCACCCCGGCTGGGCGGGCAGAGCGTCCATCCCCACGTCGAGGAACGGCGACACGGCGACCCATCCCTGCGGGGTCACCGTGGAGGTCAGCCGGGCCATGACTTCCTCGCCAACCTGGATGACCTCGGCCCCCGCGGATTCGGCCTGGCGAACGAGCTCGCCCGGGTGGCCCGAGTAGAACAGGACCGTGACGCCGGCCCGAGAAGCGAGCGCCTCGCCGACGGCCTGGGCCCCCTCGACCAAGAAGCGCCGTTCGCGTTCCCGGAAGGCGCGCTTCTTCAACTTGACCGCCGCCGCGACCTTCGGGTTGTTGAGCGAGGTGATCACGGTCCCCCCTCGGCGAGCCGGCCGGTCCCGCAGGGGGATTCTAGGGTCGAGGCGGTGCCGGTTTCGCGCGGCCGGACTAGGCCGCCAGGGCTTCCCTGGCCGCTTGGACCATGGCGGCGAAGGCCGCCGGGTCGTTCACGGCCAGGTCGGCCAGCATCTTCCGGTCCAGCTCGATGCCGGCCCGGCCCAGCCCGTGGATGAGTTGCGAGTACGAGAGGCCGTTCTGCCGGGCCCCGGCCCCGATCCGGGCGATCCACAACCGGCGGAACTGGCCCTTGCGGTCCCGCCTGTCGCGGGTCGCGTACACGCCCGAGTGCAGGAGCTGCTCCTTGGCCACGCGCACCCGGGTGGACCGGGAACCGTAGTACCCCTTGGCCCGGGCCAGGATCTCCCGGCGCTTCTTCTTCGCGTGGACGGATCGCTTCACCCTGGCCATGGCTCAACCCCCGAGCAGCCGCCGCATGGTGCGCCGCTCCCTCGTGACCTCGGCCATGCCCTCGATCCGGCGACGGCGGCTCCCGCTCTTCTTCATCAACATGTGGTTCCCGGTGGCCTTGCGGTGAAGGATCTTCCCGCTCCGGGTGATCCGGAACCGCTTGGCCGCGCCCCGGTGCGTCTTCATCTTCGGCATCGATCTATCCCTTGTCCATCGTGGGCGCGGGCTGCTCCGCCCGAGCCGTCGCGGCATGCTTCCTGGTCGGCCCGATGACCATCACCATGTTCCGCCCGTCCTGCTTGGGCGTCGCTTCCACGACGGCCATGTCGCCGAGGTCCTGCACCAGCCGGTCCAGGATCCTGCGGCCGAGCTCCGTGTGGGCCATCTCCCGCCCCCGGAACATGATGGTCACCTTGACCCGCGCCCCCGCCTTCAGGAACCGCTCCACGTGCCCCTTCTTGGTGGCGTAGTCGTGGGGGTCGATCTTCGGGCGGAACTTGATCTCCTTGACCTCGACCCTGACCTGCTTCTTGCGGGCCTCCTTCAACCGGATGTCCCGCTCGTACTTGTACTTGCCGTAGTCCATGATGCGGGCGACCGGAGGATCGGCCTGGGGCGCCACCTCGACCAGATCGAGGTCCAGCTCCTGTGCCTGCCGGAGTGCGTCCGGGGTCGAGACGATCCCGATCTGGGCTCCGTCCGGTCCGACCAGTCGGACCTGTGGAGACCGGATCCTGTCGTTTATCCGTGGATCGGTCGAGACCCCGCATCACCTCCTGCCGAAACGAAAGCACCGACTGGCAGCCGGTGCTTTTCTGGAGCCCGCTGAACCTTCCCGCAGAGTATAGGTGCAGGTAGTGACACTGTCGACGGCCCGGCCGCGACGCTCAGGAGACCGGGCGGACGTTGGCGGCCTGCTGGCCCTTGGGCCCGTCCACGATGTCGAACTCGACCTCCTGGCCCTCCGTGAGGGTCTTGAACCCCTCGGACTGGATGGCGCTGAAGTGGACGAACACGTCCTCGCCGTCGGCCCGGGAGATGAACCCGTAGCCCTTCTCGTTGCTGAACCACTTGACGGTACCCTGCGTTGCCAAGCCGACCTCCTATCCGCGAAGCCGCGCGAATGTAGCACGGGCTCCCCTCGGGGACAACGGGCCGGGCCGCCGGCTCACCAATCGGGCTCGAGGGGACGGCCGTAGTCGTCCTGGAGGCGCTGGCTGTCGGACTCGTCGGTGTAGCCGTAGGCGATCTCGAGGACCCTACCCCGGGCCTCGCCGGTGTTCGTGATGCGGTGCGTGGTCTCGGCCGTGACCATGTACTCGTCTCCGGGCTTGGCCTCGACGACCCGGTTGCCGATCTGAACTGTGAGGCCGGGGTCAAGCACCACCCACATCTCGTCCCGCATCTGGTGGTAGTGGACGCTGGTCTCCTGTCCCGGCTCCACGGTGATGACCCGAACCGAGGCGGGCTGGTTCAGCGCGTACGTCACCACCTTGCCCCACGGCTTGTCGACGATCATGCGCCCTCGTTCCCGGGGCCGGCCCCCTTGGGCAGCTGCTCCAGCAGCGAGGCCATCTCCATCGCGGCCATCGCCGCGTCCCACCCCTTGTTGCCGTGCTTGCCGCCGGCACGGTCCATGGCCTGCTCGAACGTGTCCGTGGTGAGCACGCCGAAGATCACGGGGACCCCGGTCTCCTCGGACGCCGCCCGGATGCCGGCCGCGGCCTGGCCGGCCACGTGGTCGAAGTGGGCCGTCTCTCCGCGGACCACCGCTCCCAGGCAGATGACGGCGTCGTAGGCCCCGGTGGCGGCGAGCCTCCTCGCCAGGAGCGGAAGCTCGAAGGAGCCGGGGACCCAGGCCACGTCGAGATCATCGTCCGAGATCCCGTGGGCCCGCAGACAGTCCACGGACCCTCCCACCAGGTTCTTCACCACCAACTCGTTGAAACGGGACGCGGCGATGGCGAACCGCCTGCCCCGGGCCGCGAAGTCGCCCCGAAGCTCCTTCATGACCCCTCCTCCAGCGTGACCACGTCGGGCCCCAGGTCATCCAGGAGGTGCCCAAGCTTCTCGCGCTTGGTGCGCAGGTACCCGATGTTCTCGGCCCGGGGCCTGGTCACGAGTGGCACCCGCTCGGCGATCGACAGGCCGTATCCCTCGAGCCCGGCCCGCTTCGCCGGGTTGTTGGTGAGCAGGCGCATCGACCGAACCCCCAGGTCCACCAGGATCTGGGCACCGACCCCATAGTCCCGGGGATCGGCTGGGAACCCGAGCTCCACGTTCGCCTGGACCGTGTCGCGCCCCTGTTCCTGGAGCTCGTAGGCGCGGAGCTTGTGGGTGAGGCCGATGGCTCGCCCCTCGTGCCCCCGGATGTACAGGACGACCCCCCGTCCCTCCTCTGCGATGATCGCGAGCGCCCGCTCCAACTGGTCCCCGCAGTCGCACCGCAGCGAGCCGAAGACGTCGCCGGTCAGGCATTCCGAGTGCACCCGCACCAGGATCCGCTCCCCATCCCCGATGTCGCCGGTGACGAACGCGACGTGGGTTCGGCCGTCGATCGTGCTCTCGTAGGCGTGGGCGCGGAACCCGCCGTACCCGGTGGGGATGGAGGCCTCGGCCACCTTCCGCACGAGCTGCTCCCGCTTTCGGCGGTACTCGATGAGCTCGGCGATGGAGATGAGCTTCAGCCCGTGCTCCTTCGCCACTCGGGCGAGCTCCGGCAGCCGGGCCATGGTCCCGTCGGGCGCCAGCACCTCGCAGAGCACGCCGGCCGGGTACGACCCGGCGAGGCGGGCCAGGTCGACGGTGGCCTCGGTGTGGCCGGCTCGCTTCAGGACCCCGCCGGGCTGGGCGCGGAGCGGGAACACGTGACCGGGCATGTGGATGTCCTCGGGCTTCGTCTCGGGCTCGGTGATCGCCCTCATGGTCGCCGCGCGGTCGAACGCGCTGGTGCCCGTGGTCGTGCGCCCCCGCACGTCGATGGACACCGCGAAGGCGGTCCCATGGCTCTCGCTGTTGTGGGTGACCATGGGGGGGATGCGGAGCTCGTCCAGCCGATCACCCGCACACGGCATGCACACGATCCCCCGGCCGTGGGTGACCATGAAGTTCACCGCTTCCGGCGTGACCTTCTCGGCCGCCATCACGAAGTCGCCCTCGTTCTCCCGTTCGGCGTCGTCCACGACGATGACGATCCTGCCCGCCCGAATGTCCTCGACGGCCTCCTCGACGGTCGAGAACACCGAGCGGTCCACCACCTGTTCACTCCGGTTCACCGCCCCGCCCCCTCGTTCGTGCCGTGGCCCGCCACGAGCCGCTCCACGTACTTGGCGATCAGGTCCATCTCCAGGTTCACGGGGTCGCCCACCCGGGCGGCCCGCATGGTGGTCACGTTCAGGGTGTGCGGGATGAGGGCGACGGAGAACGTCCCATCGTCAAGGCCCGCAACGGTCAGGGAGATGCCGTCCACGGAGACCGAGCCCTTCTCCACCAGGTACCGGACGAGGTCCTCCGGCGGCCGGATCGTCAGCCATACCCCGCCGGCGCCGTCCGGTCGGATGTCCACGACCTCCCCCACGCCGTCCACGTGCCCCTGGACGAGATGGCCGCCCAGGCGGGTGGCCAGCGTGACCGGCCGCTCCAGGTTCACCGGGTCTCCGATCGAGAGCCGCGCCAGGCCGGTTCGTCGGAGGGTCTCCTCCGAGAGGTCGAACGCCAGGGTGGCGTCGCCCCGCTCCACCACCGTGAGGCACACGCCGTTCACGGCGATGGACGAGCCAACCTCGGTCCCCTCCAGCACGGTCCGGCACGAAACGGCCAGCCGGCTCGGCCCGATCTCGCGGACGGCGCCGCGCTCCTCAACGATCCCGCTGAACATAGGCCTCCACCTTGAGGTCCTCGCCCACATGGTCCACGGATCCGATCCGAAGCTGCATGGCCTGGGCGATCGGAGCGAACCCCCGGCCGCCGAGCACGGTCGGCGCGTCCTCCCCGCCGATCAGCTTGGGCGCCAGGTACACGACCACCTTGTCCACGGCCCGCTCCTCCACGAGGGACCAGGCCAGGGTCGGTCCACCCTCCAGCAGGACGCTCTGGACGTCGCGCTTGCCGAGGTCGTCGAGGAGGCGCCCCATGGGCACCCCCCCGCCCTCGGGTTCGTATTCCACGACCTCCGCGCCCCGGGCCCGCCAGGCTTCCCGGCGGTCTCGCGGCGCCATCTCGGTCGTCGCCACCATCGTCGAGGCCGAAGCGTCGAACAGGTCCCCGGTCTCCGGGACCCTGCCCCGGGCGTCGGCCAGCACGCGGAGCGGCGGCCGGCCCCGGTAGCTGGGGTCGCGGACGGTGAGCGACGGATCGTCGGCGAGGGCCGTGCCCGCTCCCACCAGGATGGCGTCGGCGGCCGCGCGCAGGCGGTGGACGTCGGCCCGCGCGGCCTCCCCGGTGATCCACCTCGACGTGCCGTCCCGCGAGGCCACCTTCCCGTCGAGCGAGGCGGCCATCTTCCACGTGACGAACGGCAGGCCCGTCCGCACGTGCTTCGCGTAGGCCTCGTTCTGCCGGAGGGCGTCCTCCGCCAGGACGCCGTGGCGGACCTCGGTCCCCGCCGCCTCGAGCTTGGCGAAGCCCCGACCGTCCACGATGGGGTTCGGATCGGCCACCGCCGACACGACGCGGGCCACGCCGGCCTCGATCACGGCGTCGGTGCAGGGCGGGGTGCGGCCGAAGTGGTCGCAGGGCTCCAGGCTCGTGTACAGGGTGGCGCCGCGGGAGCGTTCCCCGGCCTCGCGGAGCGCCACGATCTCGGCGTGGGGGGTCCCGGGGCCCTGGTGGTAGCCCTCGCCGACGATGCGGCCCTCGGCCACCACGACCGCGCCGACCACCGGGTTCGGAGAGGTGAGCCCCCGTCCCCGCCCCGCGAGCCCCAGGGCCCGCTCGATGTACGCCTCGTCCTCCACGCGCACCCTTCCCGGGGACGAAGGCGCAGGGAAAGGGCAGGAGGCGGCACGACGATGCCCCGGTGCCGGCACCGCCCGTCCTCTCCCATCCCGACTCTCACGGTCGGTCCCGGAGTTTCACCGGGTCCACCCCCGAGTGGCTCCCAGGGGGTCGCGGACTCTCACCGCCGGTGGGGACTCGCACCCCGCCCCGAAGACGAGCTTTCGGCACCCAGTATAGGCGCTAGCTGGAGCGGCGGTCGATGGCGTACGACGAGCCGGACTCCCGCTTGGCGAACTGCTTCATCTCGGTGGCCACGGAGACGGCCTCGCCGTAATGGGCGAACCGGCGCGTGGTGGTGGTGGCGATGCCGATCGACACCCCCACCAGCGGGAGCTTCTGGAGCACGCCCTTGCGGTCCTCGACCTCGACGTAGCCCCGCCGGAGGTCCTCGTCCTCGTAGAACTCCGGCACGTCGGCGTCGAACCGCTCCACGATGCGCTTGGCGACGTCCTCCGCGACCTCGGGTGCGGTGATGGCCACGAAGTCGTCGCCGCCGACGTGTCCCACGAAGCCGTCCGAGCCGGCGAACTCGACGACCGCGTCCTGGATGACGCGGGCCGTCGCCTGGATCAGACGGTCGCCCCGGACGAACCCCTTCTGGTCGTTGTAGGCCTTGAAGTTGTCGAGGTCCGAGTACAGGACGGCAAACGGGTTCTCCTCGCGCACCATGCGCTCGATCTCCTCCTGGATCCGGATGTTGCCGGGCAGGCCGGTGAGCGGTGAGAGGTTCCGCATCTCCTTGGCCCGGCGGAGCGTCCCCTTCACCCTGGCCAGGAGCTCGATGGGGTCGAAGGGCTTGATGATGTAGTCGTCGGCGCCCGCCGTGAGGCCGAGCACCTTGTCCGTGGACAGGGCCTTGGCGGTCAGCATGATGATCGAGGTGTTCGCGGTCTGGGGGTTGCGACGAAGGCGCTGCGCCACCTCGAACCCGTCGATCCTCGGCATCATCACGTCGAGCAGGACGAGGTCCGGGCGCATCTCGCTGGCCCGCTGGAGGGCCTCCTCCCCGTCGGAGGCCACCGCCACGTCGTAGCCGGCGGAGCGGAGGTTCACCTCGACGAAGCGCGCGATGTCCGGATCGTCGTCCACGACCAGGATCGTCTCGGGCATCATCCACCACCCCTTCCGGTGCCGGGGGGTGCGCTCGCCGTCGGCGCGCTGCCCCCCCGGACCCCCCGGATCACGGTGGCGAGCGCCGCCGCGGCCTCGGCCGGGTCTGGTGCCTTGAAGATTGACGACGCCACCGCCAGCACCGTGGCGCCGGCGTCGATGCACCGGGCCCCGGTCTCCACGTCGATGCCGCCGTCCACCTCCACGTCGGTGAGCAGGCCCAGGCGGTCGATCTCCCCCCGCACCTTCTCCACCTTCGGGAGCACCTCGGGCATGAAGGCCTGGCCGGCCCATCCGGGACGGACGCTCATCACGATCACGTTGGCCAGGTCCTCGAGATGGGGGAACACCGTCTCCACCGGGGTGTCGGGGTTCACGGCCAGCCCCGCTCCCATGCCCGCCTCCCGGGCCTTGCGGATGACGGGCGCCGGGTCCTCCAAGGCCTCGACGTGACAGGTCACCATATCGGTCCCGGCCCAGGCGAAGTCGTCGAACAGCCGCTCGGGGTGCTCGATCATGAGGTGACAGTGCAGGGGCAGGCCGGTCACGGGCCGGAGCGACCCAACGACCACCGGGCCGATGGTGAGAGGCGGGACGAAATGCGCGTCCATCACGTCGATATGGATGAGGTCGGCATGGCCCTCGACCAGCTTTACCTGGTCGGCCAGGTGCGCGAAGTCGGCTGAAAGGATCGACGCGGCGAGCTTGCCCACGACGGCATTCTATCGGTGGCCCTCCCGGGCATGAGCCAGGTTCGCCTCGGTGCGTCCGGTCAGCCCAGCCGCTCGCCCGCGACGGGACGGAACCCCCGGACGAACTCCTCGGCGCTCATCCGCTTCCGGCCGGACGGCGCGACCTCGAGTGGGCGGAACCTACCCTCCCCCGTCCCCACCACGAACCCGTCCTTCGCCACGTTCACCACGACGCCCGGCTCCCCGCCCCCGCCCACCGCCTCGGCCCGGAGAACCTTGAGCGGCTCTCCCCGAAACGTCGTCACGGTGGCGGGGTCCGGTGAGAGGGCCCGCACCAGGTTCGCCAGCGCAGGGGCCGGCTTCGACCAGTCTAACCGGCGGTCCTCCGAGCCGATCTTCGGCGCGAACGTCGCCTGGGAATGGTCCTGCGGGACCGGCGAGACCGTTCCCCGGGCCAGGCCGTCCACCGTTTCCACCAGCACCTCCCCGCCCATCCGGGCCAGGCGCGAACCGAGGGAGCCCGCGTCGTCGTCGGGGCGGATGGGCTCCTCCCGCCGGTGCAGGATGGGACCGGTGTCCAGGCCCTCGTCCATCCAGATCGTGGTGACCCCGGTGGTGTCGAGGCCGAGGAGCAGCGCGGTCTGCACCGGGCTCGCCCCTCGCAGCCTGGGGAGGAGCGAGAAGTGGAGGTTCACCGGCGCGATCTTCGGGAGGCCGAGGACGGCCGGGGGCAACAGCTCTCCATAGGCCACCACCACGAGCACGTCGGGTGCCGGGGCCTCGAGCCGCTCGAACCCCGGGCCGGATCGCACCGTCTCAACCTCGGCGACGGGCACGCGGAGCCGGGCGGCGGCCGCCGCCACCGGGGTCGGCCGGAGCGCGCCGCCCCGCCGGGCGGGGCGGGGGCCCCGGGTCACCACCACCGTCAGCTCGTGGGCCGATCCCGCCAGCGCTTCCAGGGACGGGACCGACCACTCGTCGTTCCCCAGGAAGGCCACGCGAAGCGAGTGGGACCCGGCCACGAGCGGAGGATACGTGGTGCGGGGTCTACAGGGTCGTGGATCTGTCCTGCGCTCGCTTCAGCTCGTGCTCCCGGAGCATCCGCATCACCTCGCGCCGACCCTCATCGGGAAGCCGGTCGATGTACAGGACGCCGTTCGTGTGGTCGGTCTCGTGCTGGAAGATCCGGGCCAGCAGCCCCTCACCCTTCAGCTCGACCGGGTTCCCGTCGGGATCCCGCCCCGTCACCGTGGCCCGGAGGGCGCGGGTCGTCGGGCAAAAGGGCCCGGGGATCGACAGACAACCCTCGTCCCGGACCTCCTCCTCCTCAAGGTCGGACAGCTCCGGGTCGGCCACGAAGCCCTTGTTGCCCTCGCCGTCGTCGTACACGAAGAACCGAAGGGAGATGCCGACCTGCGGCGCGGCGAGGCCCACGCCGGGAGCGTCGTACATCGTCTCGAACATGTCGTCGACCAGCCGTCGGAAGGAGCGGTCGAACCGTTCCACGGAGCGGGCTTTCTCCCGAAGCACCGGGTCGCCCAACGTGCGGATGCGAAGGATGGCCATCCTTGGTCTCGGCTCCTCACAGGTGGGGCTCGGCCTCGACCCTGGCGACCACGCCCCGCTCCGCCAGGGCCCGCATGGCGCCGCCGAACGCCGGAACGCCGCCGGGGTCGAGCGCGACCAAGCATACCGTCTGGTCTCCCACCGCCGAGACCAGCAGCGTTCGCGGTCGCAACCCCTCCAGTTCGGCCACGACGTCCGCCGTTCCGGCCACCCGGAACACCGGCCACCCCGGGGGAAAGCCGGCCTCCTCCCGGTGGGCCAGCTCCGTCCGGTAGAAGCGCTCCGGATTGCCCGAGACCAGGGCCTGGACCGCCGGATCGTTGGGGTGGCGAGTCTGGACGATGACGCGACCCCTCGGGCTGGCCCACGCCGCAGCCTCCATCCACGTGGCCAGGGCCCGTTCCTTCGCGGCGAGGCCGGGGCGCCGGGCCGCGATGTCGGCGTCCAGGATCGCCACCAAGTCCAGGCCAACCGGGCCGACGTCCTTCACGGCCTCGATCCCACCCACCGTCACCTCGCGGTCGCCCGGAGGAAGCGGCGGCTGTCCCGGGCCGATCCGCCGGACCGGTACCGCGACCACCCTCCGGGCCCACTCCTCCACCCGCTCCGCGCCCCCGCGGACGATGCCGAAGTCGGCGGAGCCGCAGCGGGCGCACCGCCCGTCGGCCCCGCACACCGCACACCGGACCACTCCCCCTTCGGCCCGAAGCAACCCCTCGCAGGCAGCGCAGGCGGCCGGCTCCCCGCACGCCCGGCACACGCGCGCGACCCCGTATCCGGGCAACGGCTCGTACAGGAACCCCCGGGTCACCGACTTGAGCGCCGAGACCAGGCGGGGGGCCCGGCCTTCCGGTCCCGGCTGGACCACCTCCACGGGGGGCCACCATCTTCCGGACGGGATCACCACCCGGGCGTCGGTGACCACGGCCTCCGCCGACGGGCAGAGCGCTGCCATGACGCACACCGCCCCGGCCACCTCGGCCCGGGCCAGCGCTACGTCGCGCACGTGGGAGTAGGGGGAGCGCTCCTCACGGTGCCCGCCGTGGCTCTCCCGCGACACGTACAGCAGCCCGAGGTCCGTCACCGGCGCGAACACGGCAGGCCGGGTCCCCACCACGACCGGGTGCCGGCCGTCCGCGATGTCGAGCCACGTCCGGTATCGGGTCCGCTTCGACCCGCCGGCGAACAGGACCGCGTCGCCGCCGAAGGTCTCCAGGACGGCCGAGGCCGTGGCCGGCAGCGGGTCGAGCTCCGGGACGAGCACGATGGCGCTCCTCCCACCGACGAGGGCCGCCGCAACGCACTCGACGGCGACGCGCTGCTCGTCCACCGGAGCCGGTCGAAGAAGAAACGCGCCAAACGCGCCTGCAAGCGCGGCCGCCAGCTCCTCCCCGCCCTTGTAGGTCCGGATCACCTGGGTGGCGGCAGGGCTCGACGCTCCGGGCTGTGGGTCCCCTCGTCGCTCGGCATGGGAATGAAGATGGGAACCCGCCTCACGCCTCGCTCCTCGACCCACACCCTCCGCGTCGACCCCGCCGCCGACCGACTCCTCCGAAGCCACGCGGGGCGGGTGGGAGCGGGCGATCACGGAGGCGAGTGGCGCCACGTACCGCTCGCTCACCCACCGAAGGAGCCGGAGCATCGGTTCGTCGAAGAAGCGAACCGGCGACACGAGCTTCCTCACTCGAAGCACACGCTTCGGGACGTCGCCGGTCGGACCGAGCACCCAGCCCCGAACGAGCGCTCCGTGGAACGGAACCTGGACCAGGGAGCCGAGGCGAGCACCGAGGTCCTCGGGCAGGTCGTACGTGAAGGGCCGGTCGAGCGACAGGACCGGCCGGTCCACGCAGACGGCGACCGGCCCCGACAGGATCTGCTCTTCTTGGGAAGAGCTACCCGAACGCGCGGCGGAGCTCGTCGGCGCGGTCGGTCGCCTCCCAGGAGAATTCCTTCCG
>DASWJF010000202.1:0-6642 GCA_036397275.1 Actinomycetota bacterium | reverse complement strand
GCACGGGTTCCTGGAGGCGTCGTCGCAGGGCCTTCGGGGCGCCATCATCACCCTGGACTTCCCGAGCGTGGGCGCCACCGAGAACGTGATGATGGCCGCCGTGGCGGCCCGGGGGACGACGGTGATCGAGAACGCCGCCCGCGAGCCCGAGCTCGGCGACCTCGCCGACTTCCTGGCCGGGATGGGGGCCCGGATCGAGGGGGTGGGCACGCCGACCATCGAGATCGAGGGGACGGAAGACCTCCGCCCGGTCCACCACACCGTGATCCCCGACCGCATCGAGGCCGGCACGATCGCCATCGCGGCCTGCGCCACCGGTGGGAGCGTCGTGCTGGAGCACGCCAGGGCCGACCACATGGACCTCGTCCTGTCCAAGCTGGCCGACCTGGGGGCCGACGTGTTGATCACGGATCGGGGGATCACCGTCTCGCTCGAGGGTCGGGCCAAGGCTGTCGATTTCGTGACGCTTCCGTATCCGGGGTTCCCCACCGATCTCCAACCGCAGATGATGGCCCTGCTGTCCGCGGCGGAGGGAACGAGCATCGTCACGGAGAACGTCTTCGAGAGCCGGTTCATGTTCGTGGACGAGCTGCACCGGATGGGCGCCGACATCCGCACCGAGGGGCACCACGCGGTGATCCGGGGGGTGGAGAGACTGTCGGCGGCGCCGGTCCGGGCCCTCGACATCCGGGCCGGGGCGGCCATGGTGGTCGCCGCGCTCGCGGCCGACGGGCTCACCGCGATCGAGGACATGTACCACGTGGACCGGGGCTATCAGGACTTCGAGGCCAAGCTTACCGGGCTCGGAGCCGAGGTCCGCCGGGAACGGGAGCTCACCCCGGTCGTCTGGTGACACGCGCCTGCCACCGGGCTCTGCCGGCGCTGGTCGGCCTGGTCCTGCTCCTGGGCATGCCGCAACGCGCGTCGGCGCAAGGAGTGGGGCCCGCCAAGCACGTCTACCTCTTCAACGTGCCCGGGGTCTCCTTCGACCGGTTGCTGGACCTGCCCGAGGTGCGGGCCCTGACGCGGTCCGGAGGGGCCGCCCTGATGAGCTATGGAGGGGCGATCCCCCGGCACCTCCCACCGTATCCGCAGGTGTTCCCGGGCGACGGTCCGATCACGGAGTGGGATCTCGATCCCGCTCGCCTGGGAGGACTTCGGGTCGTGGGCGGGCTAATCCGGGACGTCATCCTTGGGTCGCCGGCACCGGAGGTCCTGGTCGTCGTCCTGAGCACCGTGCGCTCGGAGGCGATGGCGGCGGCGAGGGACGAGCTTCACCCGATCGTCGTGGCCCAAGGAGCGCCCTCGGCGCTGTTCCCGGCGGCCGGGTCCCTTCGTACCCTCACCTCCGACTCCACTCGCCGGGTCGGTGTGTTGACCGACGGCGACGTGTGGCCGACGATCGCCGACTACCTCGGCGGACCGGTCCCCCGTGACCAGGACGGCTCGGTCGTCCGTTTCGTCGACGGGCCGCCGCCCTTCGAGCTGCACCAGCGGTACCTGGACATGCGCCGGATGACGGTCCCGGTGCAGAGCGCGGCCGGGATCTTCGTCATTCTCGGAGGACTGTTCGGGGTCGCGCTGCTCGTCCTGCGCCGACGCGTGCCCGCCCGCGTCGCGCGCGTGGGCGCGTGGGTCGCGATGTCCGTGCCCGCCCTGTCCGTCGCGCTCCTCGCCGCGGGCCATCTGCCCACGCTGTCGTACGCGACGGTGGTGCCGTTCGTCATCGTGGCGACGGTGGCCGGGACTCTGGCGATCGCGCCGCTCGCCCGGCGGGACGTGCTGCTCCCTCCCGTCGCCATCGGGGCGGCGGTCCTCGCGTACTTCGTGGTTGAGGCGGCGCTCGGGTGGACGGCGGCCCAGACGCCGTTCCTGGGAGGCTCAGAGCTCGACGGCGGGAGGTTCTACGGTCTCCCCAACGTCTTCATCGGGCTCCTGGTCGGCGCGTCGCTCTACGTCGCCGCCCACCTCCGTCCCGTGTCCGGGTTCGCGCTCGTGCTGGCCGTGGCCCTGTTCGCCGGGCTCCCCTTCGCCGGCGCGAACCTCGGCGCCGCGGTCTCGCTGTTCGCAGCGGCCGGATTGTGGCTCCCGCTCCGAGCCCGGGGGAGGCTGGGGTGGCGTGAGCTGGGGACGGCCGCGGCGGTCGTCGTTGCCGGCACGGCGGTGGTGCTCCTGGCCCACTGGTTCCTCACGGCCACGCCCACTCACGTCACGCGGTTCGAGGAGGGCGCCGGGCTGGGGGAGGTCTGGAGCACCTTCACTCACCGGCTGGCCGTGGGGTGGCGCCTCATCGAACGGAACCCGTTCGCCATCGTGCCCGTCGTGGGTCTCCCGGCAACCCTGATCGCGGTGCTCCGCCCGCCGGGGCCGGTGAGGGAGGCACTGGTCCGCCACCCCAAGTGGCGCGACGCCCTGCTCGTCACGCTCCTGGCCGGCCTGGTGGCCTACGTGGCGAACGATACCGGGGCGGCCGCCTCTGGGCTGGCCTTCGGCCTCGGCCTGGGGGGGCTCGTGTACGTGTCCTTGATCGAAGGAACGTGGAAGATGGAGGGAGCATGACCGACCCCATCCCTCCCCGCCCCGACGGCCTGTACCCCGCGCTCCCGGAGCCGCCGCTCGCCCCCGAGCGGCCCGCGGCCACATGGCGTTGGTGGGAGGCCATCCTGGTTTACGTCGTCATCGCGATCTTCTTCGGTGGTCTCGTGGCGCTGCCGTTGCTCCGGCTGATCCGGTCGAGGGACCTGGCCGAGCTCACGACGTCGGCCGCCATCGCCGTCACCAACGTGGCCTTGCTCGTCCTTTGGCTCCACCGGTTCCATCCCTTGTGGAGACGGATCATCGGGTTCCCACGGCGGGTGTGGCCGGAGGTACGAGCGGGGATCGGCTTCGGGCTCCTGCTGTATCCGGGGATCGTGTTCGGGGTCGGCATCATCGTGACCGCGCTGCTGGAGGCGCTCACGGTGGAGGACGTCAGCGCGCCCCGGCAGATCCCGGCCCACCTGTCGGCCGTTGGCGTTGCCGTCTCGATCGTCTACGCCGTGGTCATCGCGCCGATCCACGAGGAGCTGTTCTTCCGGGGCATCCTGTTCCGGTCGCTCCGGGACCGGTACGGGTTCGGGATCGGGGCGGTGGGCTCGGGGGCGGCCTTCGGGCTGATCCATTACGTTCCGGGCGCGTGGTACTCCAGCGTGTTGCTGATCAGCGTGATGGTCATGACCGGGTTCGCCCTGGCCTTTCTGTACGAACGACGGGGCAACATCGTGGCGAGCGTCGTGGCTCACGCCACGTTCAACGTGATCGGACTGTCCTTCATCTTCGCGCTCCGGTGAGCGCGGAAGTGCTGGGATCGGATGGGAAGGAGATGGAGATGGCGCTGTTCCCCAGCGAGGATTGGGTAGCCCTCTACGTCGAGCGCATCAACTCGTCGGAGGAGTACCGGGAGGCGGCGGCGAACTGGGAGGGTGACGTGTCGTTCGTGTTCGAGGCCGAGCCGGACCGGAACGTCCCCGCCGACATCTGGGGTTTGCTCGACCTGTGGCACGGTGAGTGCCGGACCGGCCGCATCGTGACGCCGGAGGAGGGGCAGAAGGCGCGGTTCATCATCCGGGCCCCCTACTCGCGGTGGAAGGAGGTCCTGGCAGGTGAGCTCGACCCGGTGAAAGGGATGATGCAGGGCAAGCTGAAGCTCCAGGGGGACCTGCCCACGATCATCCGGTACGTTCGCGCCGCGAACGAGCTCGTCCATCTCACGATGACCGTTCCCACCGAGTTCATGGACGAGCTGCCGGCGGGCCGCGGCTCGCCGTAGCGGCGGACGCGGCGGGGGAGCGGCGTGCGGGCGGTCGTGTTCGAGGAGATCGGCAAGGTCGCGGTGGCGGACGCCCCCGAGCCGGCGATCGAGGACCCCCGCGACGCCGTCGTGCGAGTGACCCTCTCGGCGATCTGCGCTTCCGACCTGCACTTCGTGCACGGCAAGGCTCCGCTGGAGCGGGGGGAGCCCATCGGACACGAGGCCGTCGGCGTCGTGGAGGCCGTCGGGCCTGGGGTCTCGCGCTTCGCGACGGGCGACCGGGTGGTCGTGGCCTTCAACATCGCCTGCGGGGAGTGCTGGTTCTGCCGGCACGGCCAGACGCACCTCTGCGAGGACTGGCGGATGTTGGGGGGCGGGATCTTCGGCGGCCGACTGGGGGGCGCCCAGGCCGAGCGGGTCCGGGTCCCGGTGGCCGACGTGAACCTGCTCGCCGTCCCGGATGACGTCGAGGACGAGCGGGCCATCCTGGTGGGCGACGTCCTCACCACCGGCTGCTACGGGGCGGCCATGGCCGGGATCGCCCCGGGCGACACGGTGGCCGTGGTCGGCGTGGGGCCCGTGGGGTTCTTCTGCGTGCAGGCCGCACTGGCTCGCGGCGCGGGCGAGGTGATCGCGATCGACATGCTGCCCGACCGTCTGGCCCTGGCCCGGAAGGTGGGGGCCCATCCGGTGGACGTGACCGAACGGCACCCGCAGACCGCCGTGGCCGAGCGGACCGGTGGACGGGGGGCCGACGTGGTGATCGAGGCCGTCGGCCATCCCGACGCGTTCGAGACCGCCGTCGACGTGGTCCGCAGGGGCGGGACGGTGGCCGTGGTGGGCATGTACACGACCGAGTCCGTGGAGATCCCCGTGGGGGTGTGGTGGACCCGGGCCATCCAGGTCCGGTTCGCGGGCATCTGCCCGGTTCACGCGTGGTGGGAGGAGGCCATGGCGGACGTGCGGGCCGGCCGGATCGATCCGCTGCCCATCATCTCCCACCGGCTGTCCCTGGAGGAGGCGCCCAAGGGGTATGAGCTGTTCGACTCCCGTCAGGCCACCAAGGTGCTGCTCCAGCCGTGAGGGTGGAGTACTCGAACCCCGAGCCCAACGGACTGGCCGCCATGCTCGGTGGGCTCATCGAGGCCAACCTGGAGCGGCACCCGGACCGCCGCTCACTTCTCGCTCCCGCGGTGATCGAGCTCACCGCGCCCGACGCGGATGTATCGGTCACCCTCGAACTTTCCCCGGATCGCGTCGTCGTCTCGAACGGCTCGGCGCGCGGCCGTCGTCCCCACGTTCGGGTCCGGGCCGGATCGAACGCTCTCCTGTCGCTCTCCACCGTCCCATTGCGGTTCGGCCTGCCGGATCCGTTCACCCGGGAGGGTCGCCGGGTCCTGGGTGACGTGTTGCGGGGTCGGATCCGGATCTTCGGGCTGTTCCTTCACCCGCGTCGGCTGGCCCGGCTGTCCAAGCTGCTGTCCGTGGCGTGACGGACCCACCCCGGCCATGGTCGAGCGGACGCGTCCTTCACCGGCGGCCGGGCTTCCGGCCGGGCCTTACAGGTCCGCGGCCTTGAGGCCGGCCAGGCAACCCCGGCGCCCCGCGTCCCGGTGGTCCTCCCAGCCATCCGTGGTCCGGATCGCCTCTCGGACGAACGCCCGGGTGATGGCCCGGGGCCTCGCGCTTCGGGCGTCGAGGTACTCCGCCATTCGCTCCAGGCCGTACTCCTCGGCGGCCGTCAGGCAGATCTGGTACGAGGCGGTGCGGGCCTCCCGGCGCGACGGGTCGGGCAGGTTCTCCTCGGCAAGCGGTCCAGGCCCGCATGCCGCGCCGGCGACCGACAGCGCCAGGATCGCCCCGAGCAACCTCGCTCGCGCCATGGACATTCCCCCCTTCGCTTCCCGGTCTACACGACGCTAGCCGGAACGAGCCGGTTCCGCATGGGCGGTCCCGGCGGGCCGGCCGGTACGCTTGCCGCGTGGACCTGGGTGAGGGCGTCCTCGCGGGCGACCGGCGGGCCGTGGCCCGGGCCATCTCCATGGTCGAGGACGGGGCCGAGGGGCTGGAGGAGCTGTCCTCGGCCCTGTTCCCCCATACCGGCCGGGCCTACACCATCGGCCTCACCGGGGCGCCGGGAGTCGGGAAGTCGACCCTGGCCGGGGAGCTGATTCGCGTCGCCCGAGAGCGGGACCGTACGGCGGCCGTCCTGGCCATCGACCCAACCTCGCCGTTCACGGGGGGCGCGCTCCTCGGGGACCGGCTCCGGATGCAGGAGCACGCCACCGACCCCGGCGTTTTCATCCGGTCCATGGCCACCCGGGGGCACCTGGGGGGCATGGCCCTGGCGGCCCCGGAGGCCGTTCGGATCCTCGACGCCTCGGGGAAGGACGTCGTGATCGTGGAGACCGTGGGCGTGGGCCAGGCCGAGGTGGACGTGGCGGCGGCCACCGACACGACGCTCGTGGTGGTCACGCCGGGGTGGGGCGATGCCGTGCAGGTGGCCAAGGCCGGCATCCTGGAGATCGCGGACGTGTTCGTGGTGAACAAGGCCGACCGGGAGGGGGCGAGCGCCGCCGTCCGCGACCTGGAGCAGATGATCCGGATGGGATCGCGGCTCGACTGGACCCCACCGGTGATCCGGGCCTCGGCGCAATCGTCCGAAGGGACCGGCGAGCTGTGGGAAGCGATCGCCGCCCACCGCGCGCACCTCGAGGAGAGCGGAGCCCTCGAGGCGAACCGCCGGGAGCGACTGCTCCGCGAGGTGGAGAGCCTGGCCAGCGAGCGCGTGCGCGGCCGGATCCACGAGCTGCTCCGAATCGACCCGGCGCTCGCCGAGCAACTGGCGGGGC